>JAIPFG010000199.1 GCA_021736745.1 Pseudomonadales bacterium | reverse complement strand
GCCGAAGGGGACGGCGGTGAAGAATTGAGCGGCGGTTGATTTGCCTTTCCAGTAGTAGGGAGCGCCATGACCGATTTCCGCCGTGCCACGAGAAACGGCATCAAAAACTTCCAGGGCACCCACCAATTCGTTCGCACCATAGACTTTAATTTGCAGCCGTCCACCACTCATTTCGTTGATGATTTTGGCCATATAGTTAGCCCCGGTGCCCAGCCCCGGGTAGTTTTTCGGCCAGGTGGTAACCATTTTCCACTTGATCACCTGCGGTGGTTGTGGCGCTGAACTGGCTCCGTTATTAGCCACTTCTTTTTGGCCGCCACAGGCAACCAGCAAGGTTGTTAGTGCTATCATTATTAAGGATTTCATTGTTATTGTTTTCATGCTTTTACCCTTTTAACTCTCTATTGATACATACCCTGAGGCCTGCAGGCTAAATGGCTTCCAACTTGGCATACCCCACCACTAGCCACTTAGCGCCTTTCTGATCAAAGTTCACTTGCACCCGCGCCTGTGCGCCTTGCCCTTCATAATTCAGCACGACACCCTCACCGAACAGGGCATGATTCACCCGCTGCCCTAAATGAAATTCAGTGTTAGGAATGACGTGACCGGAAAAGTGACTGCCTTTTGCCTCACGGCTAAAACTGACCGGTCGGGTGATTTTGCTTTGTAGGCGGATTTCATTGAGCAATTCCGCCGGGATTTCCCGGATAAAGCGGGAAGGGCGGTTCATGGTTTCTGTGCCGTGCATACGCCGACTTTCGGCATAGGTGATATACAGTTTCTGCATGGCGCGGGTAATGCCGACATAACATAACCTTCGCTCTTCTTCCAAACCATTCGGGTCTTCCATCGACATACGGTGCGGGAACAATCCTTCCTCCACGCCAGCCAAAAACACCAGGGGGAACTCAAGACCCTTGGCGGAGTGCAACGTCATCATCTGGACACAATCATCGTGCTCGTCGGCCTGGGCTTCACCGGCATCCAGGGCCGCTTGCGAGATGAACGCATTGAGCTCTGAGATATCCTCATCCGTTTCATATTGAAATTCACGGGTGGCGCTGACCAGTTCCTCCAGGTTTTCCACCCGGGCCTGGCCTTTTTCGCCTTTTTCCAACCGGTGGTAATCGAGCAAACCACTGACTTGGATGACATGATCCGTTTGCTCGTGCAATGCTAATCCTTGCGTTTGCTGGTCAAGCTGGTTAATCAGATCAATAAAACTTTCCAGTGCCCCCGCCGCCCGTGCGGTGATCTCTTTCGATGCGATCAGTTGCTGTGCCGCTCGCCATAAAGACACACCGGCTTGTCGTGCTTCGACACGCATCAGATCGACCGTTTTACCCCCGATACCCCGTGTCGGAACATTAATGACCCGCTCAATCGCCGAGTCATCATCCCGATTCGCGATCAGGCGCAAGTAGGCAAGGGCATTGCGGATTTCCAAACGGTCATAGAAACGCTGTCCGCCATAGACCCGATAGGGAACACCCGAACGCAATAACGATTCCTCCAACACCCGCGATTGTGCGTTAGAGCGATACAATACCGCACAGTCGCGATAGGCGCTCCCCTGTTTAAAAGCCTCCTGAATGGTGCTGACGATAAAGCGCGACTCATCGATTTCATTGAACCCGGCATAGAGAGAAATGGGCTCGCCTTCATTACCCTCGGTCCAGAGTTCCTTGCCCAGCCGCCCTTGATTATTGGCGATGACCCGGTTTGCGGCATTCAGGATGGTGCTGGTGGAACGGTAATTTTGCTCCATGCGAATCGTGCGGGTCTGCGGGAAATCCTTGGCGAATTTATGGATATTTTCGATTTTAGCGCCACGCCAACCGTAGATGGATTGGTCGTCATCACCGACCACGGTGATCCGGTTTTGATCGCCCGCAAGTACTCTTAACCAGGCATATTGAATGGTGTTGGTGTCCTGGAACTCATCGACCAGGACGTGCTGAAAGCGCTCCTGATAATGTCTTAACACCTGCGGTTTATTCAGCCAGAGTTCATGGGCGCGTAGTAGCAGCTCACCAAAATCCACCATCCCGGCTAGATTACAGGTTTCCTCATAACCAGCATAAATCGCACGCATGGTTTTACTGTAGGGATCCAACTGCTCAGGCACAAAGGCGGCGCGCAGCCCTTCATCTTTTTGTGCATTGATAAACCATTGCGCCTGCTTTGGCTGCCAACGGCTGTCATCGATATTGAGGTTACGCATAACCCGCTTTACCACGCGTAGCTGATCATCGGAATCCAGAATTTGAAAATTCTGTGGCAGGTTCGCATCCTGCCAGTGGGCTCGCAGCAGGCGATGCGCCAGACCGTGAAAAGTCCCGACCCACATACCCTGCACCGACATACCAAGCAGTTCTTCAATGCGATTGCGCATCTCCTTGGCTGCTTTATTGGTAAAGGTAACGGCTAAAATGCTGTGCGGGGAAATATTTTCAGTTTTAATCAACCAGGCGATGCGCCGCACCAGCACGCGGGTCTTCCCGCTGCCCGCACCCGCTAGGACCAGCGCGCTGGCTTCACAGGGCAGACTGATTGCTTCGCGTTGCGCATCATTCAGAGAATCAAGAATTGTGGTGACATCCATACAAATAATTTCAAATTGGCGTTAGCGCAATCAGCGCAAAGGCGAAATTATAACAGGGTTGCCGACGCGAAGGGTTCCGGAATTGTCAGAAATTAAGGAATGGAGAGAACGTGGCACTAAAGCGCCGATTGTGCAAAGCTGGCCGCCCATAACAAGGACGACCAGCATTTTGAATCAGGCTTCGCTTTGATAATGCGCCATGAGTATTTTAGCTACTTCGGGACGGGCAAATTCCTGCGGCAGGTCCTCACCGGCTGCCAGCATTTGTCTTACCTTGGTGCCTGACAAAATAACAAAATCTTCCATGTTATGGTCCGGCACATCTCGCATCATCACGACCTTGTTCAACTTTTTGGAGTAGGCCGTATGGTCCGCCTTGAAAATTTCGATACCCAGCACCCCTTCCGGGACGCGCTGATCAAAAATTTCCTGGGCTTCGAAAGCGCCGTAATAATCACCAACACCGGCATGGTCCCGGCCAACAATAAAATGCGCACAACCACTATTCTGACGGAAGATGGAATGCAGCACCGCTTCACGTGGGCCGGCATACAGCATATCAAAGCCGTAACCCGTGATCATGACGGTATTTTTCGGGAAATAGAGTTCCACCATTTTACGAATGGCCGCATCGCGCACGGGCGCGGGGATATCACCAGGCTTCAATTTCCCCAGTAACATATGGATCAACACACCATCGGCATCGACGGCTTCCATCGCCATTTTGCATAGTTCTTCATGGGCGCGATGCATCGGGTTACGGGTTTGAAAAGCCACCACTTTTTGCCAACCGCGCTCCTGAATTTCATTACGAATTTCCACGGCGGTACGGAAAGTATCCGGAAAATCCTGTTGGAAATAACTAAAGTTAAGCACTTGAATCGGCCCGGAAATCAGATAACGACCCAGCTGGGTAAAGGTTGCTACGCCGGGATGGTTGGAGTCGGTCGTGCCGAAAATATTTTCCGCCATAGCAGCGACCTGCTCATCGGAAACCACTTCGATCGCTTCGATATCCTGTACCGCCAACACCGGATGACCTTCGACATTGGGATCACGTAGTGCAATACGCTTTGCTCCGCCAATAGCACTAACATCATCCGCCATATTGACGATGGGGACGGGCCAGAATAACCCGTCGGTGGTTTGCATCTGTTCGGAGACATTCAGCGCATCCGCCAGATTCATGTAGCCACGCAGCGGGTTAAAATAGCCCGCGCCCAACATCACGGCATTAGCCGCCGCCGCAGAGTTTACCAGCAGAGAAGGCAGGCCTTCCGCTTCGGCGGCGAGCGCGTGGTGCTGCTCTGAATCATAAACAAAAAGCGGGTTTAGCTCATCGGACCCAAAAGGTTTAATCATTATTTCAACTCCAAATTAGTTTGGCCACGCACGCGTTGTATCGCTTCGATGACCTGGTCATGTATTGCGCCGCCGGTGGCGACGACACCCTGATTATTATCCAACAATCGACCTCGGCTAAAATCCAACGGATTACCGTGCATATCTGTGACTTTTCCGCCCGCGGCTTCGACAATAATTTTGCCTGCCGCATGATCCCATATTTTTTCCTGGTAATCGGCCCGGGTGGGCAGTCTCAAATAGATGGAGGCATCGTTGCGTGCTACGGCGGCGTATTTGCACTGGCTATCAATCCGATAAGGTTCCGTCGCTATTCCCAACAACGCCGCAATCTGCGCTGACTCGGTCTGATTAGAGTGCCCTGATTCCACCGACTCACAAAACCGCGCCAAATTAACCTCTGCAACCTGGCTGACGTGAATCACTTCACCTTTCGCATTGGTATCCGCCAAAGGAAACATCCGTGCCACACCTTCTTTGGTGGCCGTAAAGATTCCGCCGAGTTGCTCACCCACCAGCATGTTAGGGCAACCCAAGACACCGAGAACAACCTCACCCTGTTCGATTAACGCCAAAGCAATCGCGTACTGTTGTCCGCGTAAAAAGCCTTTGGTGCCATCAATCGGATCCAAGGTCCAATAACGCGACTGGGTGGCATCGGCATTACCGTGATCAATCCAGTTGAGCACTTGCGCCTCATCCAGATCACCCCCTAATTCTTCTCCTACGTGGGTAACGACGGAATGGCGTAGCTGCACCTGTTCATGATGTTGCAAATCCGTGGAGTCTTCTTCGCCAACCACCTGATCCTGGGGGAACGCCTGTTGCAAATAGGAACAAACGATGGCCTGTGAAGCAAAATCTGCAACGGTGACAGGGCTTTTATCTTTTTTTTCCAGGGTATCGGCCGTGATTAAATTCGCCTGGACGGATCGACACAAATTCGCGGCTGCACGTACCGCCTGAACCGCAACCAATAGCTCATTTTCATAGTTTAGGTTGTCACTCATGTGAACTCCCTGGCCTAACGCTCATGGTAAAAGGTCTCTCTTATCCCTGCGGGATAATACCCTTGGCTTCAAGATAGTCGATGACCTGTGTGACGCACTCTTCTAGGCTGTGTTCTGCTGTATTGACAGTAATTTCTGGATTGGTCGGCGCTTCATAGGGTGCTGAAATGCCGGTGAACTCAGGGATAATGCCGGCACGCGCCTTTTCATACAAACCTTTCACGTCACGGCTTTCGCAAACCTCCAGCGGGGCATCAATCAGTACTTCAATAAACTGTCCGGGCTGATGCTTTTCGCGCACCAAATCACGATCAGCGCGGTAGGGTGAGATGAAGGCTGAAAATACGATCATGCCCGAATCACAAAAAAGCTTACAGACTTCACCGATACGCCGGATATTTTCCGTGCGGTCTTCAGGGGAAAAGCCTAGATTGTTATTGAGGCCATGACGGATATTATCGCCATCCAAAATAAAGGCGTTGATACCCCTTTCTACCAAAGCCAACTCAGTGGCCAACGCCAAAGTTGACTTGCCCGATCCAGATAGGCCGGTAAACCATAGTGTGGCTGGTTTGTTGCCCTGAATCTTCTCACGCTGCTGCGCTTCGACTTGGCTCTCACTCCAAACAATATTTTTACTTTTCGGTTCGCTCATCGGCGCTCCTTAATTTACCGATACAAATTTACAATTGACAGGCGCGCCATACTACCTTCTTTATTCCGAAGTGCAACAAATTGCCTGCTAAATCATAGAATTATTGGAAATATGCACATAACTTCCCACCGTTAATTTTATCTAAAACAGAAGCGGGATTCTGCCTTAGGATATTTATTCTTATTATTGCAATTGATGGCTTTCAAGCTAATCTTAATGGAAGCGCCAGCCGTAAAAACAGCTGGCCTTATTCTATAGAGAATCTTGTACGCTTCGGCTCTAAAGACTTTATCTGGAACTTCAGATTAATTCCGTCGCGTCTATTCATTAGAGTCAGCCAGATCAGCA
>JAIPFG010000198.1 GCA_021736745.1 Pseudomonadales bacterium | reverse complement strand
GGATTGTGGCTTGCCCGAATGGAGCGCGGCCTCTCTCCTGACGAAAAAGAGGAAATCGAACGCTGGCTGACAGAAAGTATTGCTCATGGTGAAGCACTCATGGAGCTGGCGTACGTTTGGGATGATATGGCAGTGCTCGAAGAATTGTCGGACCTTTTCCCTTTACCTTTGTCTGGGAAAAAGGCGTCTGGCGGCTGGTCTTGGCCAGCGCCTCGAAAAATATCCTATGCTCTTGTCGGTATTTTTGTTGTCCTGGCTTCCACCTTCGGTTTGCTTCAATTCGGACTGCAAGAACCCCTTTCACCAACCTTAGCTCAACCGACAACCAATCCGGCATTTATTGACCATGGTAGCTCTCGCATACCGGATAGCTACGAAACGGCCATCGGCGAACAGTCCAAGGTCAATTTACCGGATGGCTCGGTCGTCACTCTAAATACCGACACGCGTATTCGTATTCACTATTCCGACACGGAACGTCAAATCATTCTTGAACGTGGGGAGAGTTATTTTGAAGTGGCAAAAGATAAAACGAGACCGTTTGTGGTGCATGTCGATAACAATGTTATTCAAGCAGTAGGAACTGCCTTTAACATCGACTACAGCCAATTAAAAAATATCGAAGTCACCGTCACAGAAGGGACAATCAAGTTGGTAACACCGAAAAAATTACCACAGATAATACTGTCCGGTTCCCTTTCCGAACAGTCCTTCATTAGTAGCGGACATTCCGCGATTGTGGCACAAGCTAAAGCGCAATTAACCACCGTAACTAGGGAGGAAATCGCCACCAAACTGGCCTGGCAACAAGGCATGGTGATCTTTGAACGCGAACCGCTCAAAAACGCACTGGCCGAACTCAGCCGTTATACTCCGGTTGAGTTTGAGCTTGCTGATACGGCTATGGAGGATATCCTGGTCGGCGGGTATTTCAAATCGGGCGATATTGAAGGCTTATTGTTGGCTTTAAAGGAAAACTTCAATATCGATGCAAAAAAAGATGCAGGCGGAAGGATTATTCTCACTGCACGCTAATAGCAAAAACGAGATCAACCATTGAGTGATTCGTTTATTTTCAAAATAATTTTTCACCGAGCAGGTGATTTTATTTCTTCGTCTGTCATTCGTTCTGTAGGACTGCTAAATGGTCTTGTAGGAGAATTATCGGCGAGCGCAAAGGTGATCACAAACATAGCCATCATCTTAATGGGTTTGGCAATGTCACACTCATCGATAGCCGCCGTAAATAAAACAATTCAATTTGATATTCCCATACAAGAAGCAGACAGGGCGTTAACAGAGTTCGCCAGACAAGCGGAAACGGCCGTATTTTTCCCGGTCAGTGGGTTAGAAAAAACTGCATCTAATCAACTCAAGGGCCATTATACGATCCAACAAGCGCTGGAAATTTTGCTCAGTGGCACCGGATTTGAGGCCTCCTACAACGAAGCGGGTGTATTCACCGTTAAACCAATAAAAAGTGTGGGAGATCAAAAAGTGGGAACTCAAAAAAAATTACTGAGGAAAAATAAGCTCTTTGCGTCGCTGGCGGCCCTTTTCGCGGTCAGCAATGGCGCTGCCACTGTCGCAGCCCAGGATGCGGGGCCGAGAACGCTTGAAGAGGTTGTCGTTACCGCCCAAAAAATCAGCCAGAACTTACAAGAGGTGCCTATTGCCGTTTCAAGCTTTTCAGCGGAATCATTGAATAAACTGGGCATTTCCAATGTTTCACAAATTGCGGATTTCGCCCCAAATGTCACCCTGGATTTTACCGCGCCGATCAGCGGTTCATCCAGTGCTCTGGTTTCCTTTATTCGCGGCATCGGGCAGTCTGATTTTGCGATGAACTTCGAGCCCGGCGTCGGCCTCTATGTCGACGGTGTTTACATGGCGCGGAACATGGGTGGCGTGATTGACCTGCTGGATTTAGAGCGCATCGAAATTTTAAAGGGGCCACAAGGGACATTGTTTGGCCGAAACACGCCCGGCGGCGCAATTAATGTGGTGACTAAAAAACCTTCTCAAGAAATGGAAGGAAATATTGAGCTGACTTTGGGTGAAGATAACCGCCAGGATATTCGAGGCGTCATTAATATTCCGTTAGCTGATCACCTGTTCTCCTCCATCGCAATATCCTCCAAAAACCGTGATGGCTACGTCAAACGTATTCCTTACCCCGATACATTACCGGCTGATCAGACTGATTTCAGAAGCATTGACCAGGGCGTCCTTAACGATTTACCTAACGGCAATGATCTCGGCAATGAAAACAACGATACAGTGCGCGCCAAGCTGCTCTGGCAAATAGCCGAAGACAAAGAATTTTTGATTGCGATGGATTACACGCGGGTCCGCGAGAACTCTGCCCCAACTGTGCTTGAAGACGCCGAATTATGGCAGTCCACCGGGGGAATCGCCGGGCTCTACAATGCCTGCGTTTCCGGCATGGGACCTCCGGTCTGTAACAGTATTACTGATGGCCGTACGGGTAACGCCATCAACCCACAGTTTACCAGCCGCACACCCTACGATAACCGTTTTCTGACCGACAGCGACCATACGACTTACGGTAATGCCAATTCCGGTACCGCGCTAGATGCCTGGGGTATCAGCGCTACCTATGAATGGGATATCAATGAAACTCTATCGTTCAAATCCATTACCGCCTACCGCGATTTGGAATCGATTTTCGGTGAAGACGCCGACATGTCACCTTTGATTATCGACCACCACGGTTTTGAACTGAACCAGGAGCAAGTTTCACAGGAATTTCAACTGATCGGTAACGGTGAAAAGCTGAAGTGGGTTGCCGGGTTGTATTATTTTAACGAAGAAGGTGAGAATAATGACTACGTGCCTTTGGCCGGCGGTCTGTTCCAGGTCGACGGTCCCAACGACATAGAAAACACCAGTTATGCCGCCTTCGGTCAGCTGACTTACAACATCACTGAACCCTGGAGCATCACCCTGGGGGCACGTGTCACCCGCGAAGAAAAGGAGTTCGTCGGTGGCCAGACAGACCGTAATGATCTGAGCGCCAAGTTCGGCGTACCCCTGGCGGCTTTCCCTGACCCAACGGATACAACAAGGTTATTTCCTCTCGGAAAGCAGGAGCAGGACTTTGATGACACCTCCATACGTGTTGGTAGTGAGTACCGTTTTTCCGAGAGTATTTTCGCCTATGTTTCCTTCTCACAGGGTTTTAAGGCAGGCGGCTGGGATACCCGTCTAACGGGTCCGGAACTGGTAGCACCGGATTTCGAAGAGGAAAACGTGGAGTCTTACGAAATTGGATTAAAGAGCGACTGGTTTGATAATACCCTGCGCATCAATCTCGCGGCATTCCATACCGATTATGAAAATCTGCAATTAGTGATTCAACGCGGCATTTCCCCACTAACAGCCAATGCCGGTGAGTCTGACATTGATGGCTTTGAAGTCGATTTCCAGTGGTTGGCAACTGATAATTTACAGGTAACCGGCAGTATGGGCTGGATTGACGCTGAATACACTGAGCTAGACTCGCGAGCGAATGATGTGGGTGTTTTCCTGGACAGTGAATTTAACAACACACCGGAAAGAGTCGCCTCACTAGCACTGGATTACTCACAACCTTTAAGCTCTGGTGGTTCTATGGCAGTACATCTGGATTATTCCTGGAAGGACGATCACTTTAATGATGCCGTTAATACCCCGGCACTGGCACAAGATGCTTTCGGTTTAACCAACCTATCAGTTCGTTACAACAGCCCGGAAGAAAAATGGCACGCGACATTAGGAGTGCAAAACCTGACAGACGAAGACTATGTTATGTCGGGCTTCAACCAACCGGGCGTTGGTTACATTATTAAGACCATCGGACGTCCAAGGGAATGGTGGCTGACGCTGGGAATGGACTTCTAGATAGCGCTAGTGCTTTAAAACGGAATTTAGGGGGCGGGCAACCGCCCCTTTTTTAAACGCTCCCTTTATCGAATTCGGATTTACAAAAATGATGAAAACGGATGCCCGCTTTTGCACTCCCTTATGCACCCTCTTTTTCCTTCTTTTGCTGACCGGTTGCGCTCAGCCCGTTGACAACCATCCTGGTACGAAAAGCATTACCGAACAGCCGAACGATTGGCCCTCACACGGTTTGACCGATAGCGAGCAACGTTACAGCGCGCTGACTGCTATTAACACAAACAATGTACAGAACCTAACACTTGCCTGGTATCTTGATCTACCCGAACCGCGCGGCCAGGAGGCAACCCCCTTGGTCATTCAAAACGTTATGTACACCAGTGCCGCCTGGAGTGTGGTTTTCGCATTGGACGCCAAAACCGGTAAGGAACTATGGCGCTTCGACCCCAAGGTGGATAAGTCCTGGGCCGTGAAAGGATGTTGTGATGCGGTCAATCGCGGTGTGGCTTATTGGCAGGGAAAGGTTTATGTCGGCACGCTGGATGGGCGACTCATCGCCATCGACGCCCAAACCGGCAAACAAATATGGTCTGTCTTAACCATTGATCCGAGCAAGAATTACAGTATTACCGGTGCCCCCCGTATCGCCAACGGCAAGGTCTTTATCGGCAATGGCGGTGCAGAGTATGGTGTACGCGGGTATATCTCGGCCTATGACGCGACAACCGGCAATCGGGTCTGGCGGTTTTACACTGTACCCGGCGACCCGGCATTGCCCTTTGAAAATGCAACCATGGCCGGCGCTGCCAAAACCTGGCATGGCGAGTGGTGGAAACTGGGTGGCGGCGGTACCGTTTGGGATTCTATGGCCTTTGACCCCGAACTGAATCTGCTTTATTTCGGAGTCGGTAATGGTTCTCCTTGGAATCCTAATCTACGCAGTGCAGGCAAGGGCGACAACCTGTTTCTTTCATCCATTGTCGCGGTAAATGCGGATAGCGGTGAATACGTCTGGCACTATCAAACCACACCGGGCGAAGGTTGGGACTATACCGCCACTCAGCATCTCATCTTAGCGGATTTAGACATTGACGGCGTCCTCCGCAAAGTCATTATGCAGGCCCCGAAAAATGGTTTTTTCTATGTTCTTGATCGGACTAACGGTCACTTCATATCCGCCAACAATTACGTTCCCGTCACCTGGGCCTCTGGCATCGACAAAACGGGCCGCCCCCTAATTAATCCGCAAGCCAAGTATTGGGAAACCGGGGAAGTGGTCTTACAATCTCCGGCATTTCTTGGCGGGCATAATTGGCATCCTATGTCATTTAATCCTGCAACCGGACTGGTGTATTTTGCCGCCCAGGAACTCGCTTTTCCTTATAAAGCGGATAATGCGCCGGCCATCAAACAGCTCGCCGTCAATTTAGGCATAGATACCCGCATAGCGGCGATGCCTGACGACCCGAAAATCATTCAATCCATCAAAGACGCCAGTAAAGGACATCTCGTTGCCTGGGATCCGGTCAAACAACAGGAAGCCTGGCGCGTCCAATACCCCGGCCCCTGGAACGGTGGCACATTATCCACTGCCGGCAACCTCGTGTTTCAGGGCAGCGCGGCGGGATACCTTCATGCCTACCGTGCATCGGACGGCCAAAAGCTCTGGGAGTTTCCCGCTCAGACTGGCATTGTCGCCCCCCCTATTACCTACGCCATTGATGGTGAGCAATATGTGAGTGTCATGGCAGGCTGGGGCGGTATTTTCCCTCTTATTACCGGACCACTCGCGCACATTTCCGGCGATCCAATCAACCGCAGTCGAGTACTGA
The DNA here is from genome assembly GCA_021736745.1 of Pseudomonadales bacterium. GTDB lineage: Bacteria > Pseudomonadota > Gammaproteobacteria > Pseudomonadales > IMCC2047 > JAJFKB01. The sequence continues at coordinate 279 of JAIPFG010000198.1, read as the reverse complement.
CCTTCAAATTAAACGGTCACGCAAGACTTCCGGCACTCAAAACTCAGCAGCGGGAGCTGCCCGATCTGGCAGACATTGCCTTGGATGCTCAAACCGTTCAATCGGGTTTTTCCACCTATGATCGTTTTTGTGCGGGTTGCCATGGCACTGGTGCCGTCGGTGGCGGTGTCGTCCCCGATCTGCGCTATTCACCTTTTCTCCGTTCAGAAGAAGGTTGGCGCAATGTGGTTGTCGAAGGCGCTTTAAAAGCTCGTGGCATGGCGGCCTTCGGTGCCGAGG
>JAIPFG010000197.1 GCA_021736745.1 Pseudomonadales bacterium | reverse complement strand
CCAATTCTTTCCGGAATCATAAGACCGATATATTATATTTCCAGAAAGAGCAGTTATTAAAACTTCGTTACTTAGGCTCTTCGGTTGCAAAAAATCGCCCGTAAAGCTTGGTATTTGTTTTGAATCAGAAGAGAAACCTATTACTTTATGGTAATCAAAATTGCTTTTTAGGCAATACTCGATATCAAGATAACGGAAATTGTGTTCTGCGTTCATTATTAGGGCTCTTTAGTGAAAGCTATCTAATTTGTCTGATGGGGTGAACTGTATGACTGCAAAATCACTGACCTAGTCGGAAACCTCATGCAAGCTGCTGCTTGGCAGCATCCTTGGTGAGCATCTCCACACGATTCGCCCTATAAGCTTCTAATACATTTTTATTGGATAGTATGGCTTTAGGCTAATGTTCTTTTCGTCTTTAAAAATCTCGCATGTGTCCCACTTTAAAGTGTAATCCAGCCATTTATCACGCCAATATCGAATCACATTGTCATTGTGGCTATGCAATAGTTCACCTAATGCATTTATGTGTATGAAATGGTATACATTGTAATAAACACCGCCTATTTTTTTTCCGAAGGGTACTGGCTTTTTCCCCCAACGGTGAATTATCTTTCTGTCTAATAAAGCTTTAAGCTCAATGATTCCGTTGCTCTCAGCTATAAAACTAAATACTTTAACTTCTGATTCTAATTGCGATATTGGATAATATGTCTTGATGGCATAAACTGGATCAAAAGACTTAAGGTATATTTTAGAGTAGTTTCTGAATGAAACTTTTATAAATATTTCCGCTTCACTCTCATCGTCTATGGCGCACACCTCAATATTTAATCTAATTACACCACGATAAGACTTTCGGCTTTGATGATTGTTGCGTGGAAAAACAAATATTGGATCTTTTTTTGTGGTTTTGTCATTCAAAGAACTGCTGTATGAAGTACTACCGGACTTAATCTCAATAGATAATATTTCGAAATCCTCTTTGTTTTCGGAAAATATCTCAATGTAGGCTGGAGAAGTAAGCGAATACGCGGAATTTAACCTGTCCGGCAAATCAAACTTTGATAACACACTTGACAGCGTTTCCGTGCTTCTTTTGCAAATATCCTGAATATAAAGCTCTTCATATAATTGAGAATACTTAATTAATATATTCAACGATGTTAGCCAGCCGTTTAAAACGTACTTTGGTATAGCAGAAGGATACTCTTCGATAAATGTCCCGTAATCGTTTGTTAGTAGAACACCTCCATCATTTGTACTAATGGTCATGCTCAAAGCAATTTTATGTAATAATTCAATTGATTCTTGCCTGGGCCTGCTTGAGTTCAGCCTTATTAGCGCGTCTATATATCTACACTGCGTAAGACCTGAATAAAACTTATAAGTATATTTATTTACGCCGTCGTCTGGATTATAAAAAAAGCACAGCGCGCCTTTGAAAGATTCCATTCTTTCCGATGATGATTTTGCTAGACGATGTGCTAAATCAAAGTAGATTTCATTTTTGGTTTTGGCTGCGTAAGCCACTAACCTATTTATGAGATATGCCCCATGCATAGGGTGTGCGACATAATGCCCATCATATACTTTAGAATTATGACGTGGATATAGATCATCAAAAAATCCATCAATTCTATAGAATTCCCATAATTTTGGATCTTGAAGAAAAACTTCTTTCATCAGAATAACGCTGTCGTTACTTTTAACATTTATCATGCCGCGCAGCACTTTATCTTTTTTTTTATTAATTAATTGGGCAACTTTAGAAAACCCATGATCCCAAGAATAGTTATCATAATCAACGCGATCTATTAGATGTGGCGAGACAATCAACTTTTTAAGCTCAATACTAAATGATGTTTCATCATCAGCCTTGAAGGTTGCGCCGCACTTATTTTTAGTTACAAATTCTTTTAATTCAGGATTGTCGCTTGTAAAAAATGGCGTTTGCGCCTTGATTGCATCAAAGAGCTTGTTAGGCAAAGCGATATCACCATTAGGATAACGAGGCAACATAGATAAGCAAGCAGTTGCACCAACCATTAGTTCCCATGCGTACTCAGCTTCTACGTAAGGATGCAGCTTTATACGCCCATCAACACCTAAAGTTTTAGCTTTTTCAAATATTTCTGCTAACTCAGTATTATTATCAATAGATGAATTGGTGATGATACAATAAATGAGATCTGGAATATCTACTAAAGCCTTCAAAGGTAAACCTACCCTGCGTTGTTTTGTAACTCCTCCCGAATATATGACCAGAGGGTGACTGCTAGGAATGTTAAAATATTCTTTTATTGATTTATGCCTTTTATTTTCCGCACGCTTATCTGCGTTAAAGCTGTTATACACAACTATTGGATTCAAACTATAGTTTTTACTCAGCAAATGCGCTAAACCTGGACTAACAGTCACTGAGTGATCAACTTTTCTGACACTATATTTTTCTGACTCAAGAAAGTAATTTAATCTATCTGGTGAGGCAAATTCAACTCCTTCAACATATTCATGAAAGTCATGAAACCAAACGGTTTCTATGTTGCCGCTACTAAATTGCGCCTTTAGCCACTCCCCAATGTGAATACTATGCATATCATGGGTATAAATAACTAACTTTTTTGGCAGCGAATCTTTAATGAAAGCATTCATCATTCCAAAAAGATAGCCTGCATAAAAAATTTGCTGTAGTCTATATTTATCAGCCCACTCCTTAAGTCTCACATGAAATTTAGCATATTTATTTCTAATGTTTTCAGACACCGCGTATAATACATTGTTTAAATCAACAATTGAGTTACCGTTAATTTCATTTTTAACGTCATAACCAAACACGATAGTGCTGAAGTTAGCGGAGAAAGAAACTGCTGATTTCATCACTCTCGCATCATCAAATGCTTTATTAAAAACAATATCAGCGATCAATGTATCCTCATAAGCATTTTTTTCTTTATATTTACTTTTAATATCCGGGAACAACTCAATTGCGTTTAGCATGCCAAGAATAGCTATCGCTTTTCTTGTTTGATCAACATAATTTTGATGGGAACATGATTTAAAGTTAATGTCGAGCAACTTATGGATGAAACCAACCAATCTAAATTTGTCATTCCCACCAAGTTCGTTCATGCACTTATGCAAAGCTACAGACTGATTTGCAGAACAAGCGAATAACGATAAATTTAGAAAGTTATTAAGCTCATCTTCATTTTCGATAAAATCAATAATTTTAACTAATGCATCGCCATAAGCCCCACCGAGCTTTTTGATCTTTATTAGCTTTAATATATGATCAACAGCAAAAGTCTTTTGCTTTGCTGAAATAATAATATCTTCTATTAACCTGCCATTTTTCTGCCCTAATTTATACAAATCCAGAAAATCTCTACCGGTTGACTTTAAAGCCTTGCATGATTGATTGCTCATATTTCTAACCCGTAATGTGGTTTATAAATCAAGCAGACTTTCTACTATCTTTATTCCTGCACTACCTTTTCCATAGGGATAGATGCTTACTTTCTTTATAGCGTTAGCGTTTTCGATAGCATTTATTATGCTATTGCTATCTGCGCCAGCGAGTATATTCCAACCGGAATCAATTGTCTCAGTCCACTCAGTCTCATCGCGTAGAGTAATGCAAGGAACCTGATGAAAAAAAGCTTCCTTCTGCATGCCGCCTGAGTCAGTTAAAATGATATTGGCATCCATTTCCAAACGTTGCATTTCAAGATAGGCAACGGGCTCCAAAATTTGAATGCTTTCTAGCCAGCTATCCCCTTTAAGCACATCGATCTTTTTGCGCGTCCGGGGGTGCAGAGGCAATAAAACGGGACAGATGTTAACCGCAATTGTACGCAGCGCAGACAAAATATCTTTTAGCCGTTTAGGATCATCTGTATTTTCCTGTCGATGCAGAGTGCACAGAGCATAGCTCTTTTCTTCAACCCCCCAGTCACTCAGTTGCACCATGTTTTTTGCTCGCTCCTGATAGTAGAGCATGGCGTCATACATGACATCGCCGACATTCTCAATTTGTTGTTTTTGGCGGTGCGATGTTGAAAACGGGAACCCCTCGCTTTGCAGGTTTGCTACCGCTGTCGCTGTTGGACAAAACAGATAGTCAGATACCCGATCTGTCAAAACACGGTTGATTTCTTCCGGCATCGCTAGATTATGTGAGCGAAGTCCGGCTTCAACGTGAGCAATAGGTATGTTTAATTTTGTTGCCGCTAATGCACCTGCTAACGTTGAATTGGTGTCGCCATAGACTAAAACGAAGTCAGGACGTTCAGCTAACAATAAACCTTCAATGGCTTCAAGCATCCGCCCTGTCATCGCTCCATGAGACAAGCTCGCGATACCAAGGCTGTGATTAGGGCGCGGGATGTCGAGCTGTTCAAAAAAGACATCCGACATATTGGCATCGAAATGTTGGCCGGTATGGACGATTTTCTCTTGAATTAAGCAATCCGATTGTTTCTGGTTGTGTTCTGCAATAGCACGGCTAATTGTCGCGGCTTTAATGAATTGGGGGCGCGCCCCTAAAATTGTCAGTAGTTTCATACGTAGCCTGTCAAGAATTTATGCATTTTGATTTAGTGGAAATCTACTGCGATCACCCGTCGCCAAAAAAATCTTGGATCGTCCTCCTAATCTAGTCGTCTCAATACGAAAACCACTAAACAGCTTTTCATATCTCCCCTTCACCTCATCTTCATTCTCAAAAAAACGCACATGCCCAAAGGAGTCAAAATTCGGCACCGACATCACCACCCATTGCCCCGCCGGCACCCGTGCCAGTAACCCACAATCTTGTTCAATGTGCTCCAAAACCTCCAACACCACATAAGCATCCGCCTGAAACTCAGCCAGAGCCTGCTCCTGCATGATATCCCGCTCGAAAAACTGTGCGGAGGGACACTTCCGCTGTGCCTCACGAATCGCCGTCTGGCTATAGTCCACCCCGAGATACGCCAGATCGGGGATCTGCGCGAGCAGGTACTGCGCAAACTGTCCCGGCCCACAACCGATATCCAGCACACGACGCACACCCCGGACCTTCAGCGCATCCCTCACCCGCTCCCACACCGGCAAGTACACCGAATGCGCGGGATCTGTCTGGTATTTTTCCGACTGCGCATAAATGCTGTCATAGAAATACCTGGACACCTCTGGACTGGCATTCGGCTGCTCGACCACTCGCTTCAGTTCCTGCAAGATGGCACTTGTGGTCAGTGGAATCGCCTCACCCCGCGCCGTGGCGGCATCGACAGCTGCTTGCAGCAAGCGCCGCGCCTCCTGCACCCGCTCGCGTTTGCGCAAGACATCAGCGGCAAAGGTGGCAAAGGCCAATTTTTTCGTCGCATAACGCGCATCCGTGCGCAACACGTGATCGATCTGCTGCTCGGCGGCCTCCCATTGGCGGTCATCGCGATAGACCACAGCCAATTGATGCCTCAAGCCGGTTGACTCGAAACCGAGCGACTCAGCCTGCTCCAGCTCGGCAATCGACTGTTGCAGCTGATCGGCGTTGAGCCGCATTCTCGCCCGCGTCAGGATCGCGCCCAGCGCGGTGGTTTGGGTGTTCAGCAAGCGATCATAGACCTCAACCGCCTGGCTCCACTGCTGCTGGACGCTCTTGAGCCGACCCAACTCTTGCAGCGCGCCGACATGCTGCGGCTGCTCTTGCAGAACGGCGGTCAGCAAGTCTTCAGCGGCTTGGTACTGACCGGCCTCACGCTGACGCGCGGCCGCTTTAAGCCGGTCAGCGGGCGAGTTCGCATCGGCTTGGCGGTCGGCCACCGCCTGATGAGCCACTGACCCTGCGCCCGCTTGGGCCTGCTCGCCCACTGGCCACGGAGCCGTTGATCGGCGGCGCCCCCTGTACCCGGGGTCAGCCACCAGCGAGCGCCGCAGGAAGGTCACCACCCTTTGCTGATCGCGCCCGGTCCGCAGCGCACTGACCCTCGCGAGCGACGGATCGGACTGGTCGATCAGCGCCCGACACAGCGCCTGGCGATCCTCGGCACTGGCCAGACTCGGGCTAAGCAGCGCCAGTGCCGCCTCCGCGCGACCTTGCCGCGCTTGCGTGATGGCTGCTGCCACCGCCGTGTCGGCACGCTCGGCGCATT
>JAIPFG010000196.1 GCA_021736745.1 Pseudomonadales bacterium | reverse complement strand
AGCCTCGCCATTCGGTACTCGCCAGAACTTGATCCAGTCGATTAAGGTGTTTCAGTCCAGCCAACTCTGCCTGATATCCCAAGCGGTAATCGCAGGTACAAACGGCAATCCCTTTAGTTTGATATTCAAGAGGATAATCAGGTAGCGCAAATCGAATCACCAGCCTTAATGGAGTCTGTACCTCCGGTATCGCATAGCCCAATCCGCTGGACCCGGCAGTCACAATAATTTTTACCATCGCATTAGCGCCAGCACAGAGTTGCGTTATTTCCTGGGTCAAGATTGATTCGGTTTTCTCTGGCCATTCGATATAAAGTCGATCACAACCGGCTTTGAGTCGTTCCAGGTGTTGAGTTAAAAGCAAAGGCTTCCCATTATCCACACGTACCGTTTCAAAAAGCCCATGGCCGTATGCAAGACCACGATCCAGAACCGAAATTTGTTCTGAAACTTGCCCATTGACGAGTATTGTCGGTAAAGAAGAATTCATCCCGGCTTTAACCTGACAGAACAGCGGTTCCAGTTTCCCGGACCGCTGGATAGAAAGACTAACTTAAACGCTGAAAAATCAGTGTCCCGTTAGTACCGCCGAAACCGAAAGAGTTTGACATGCTGACCTCAATTTTTCTTTCCTGAGCAGTATGAGGCACGTAGTTCAGCTGACACCCTTCATCTGGATTATCCAAATTAATCGTCGGAGGCGCTACCTGGTCGCGAATGGCCAACACAGTGAAAATCGATTCTACCGCACCGGCAGCACCCAATAAATGACCAATCATAGACTTGGTGGAACTGACGGCAACCTTCTTCGCCGCATCACCCATAATTTTTTCTACAGCCAATGATTCAATCCGGTCACCCGCGGGCGTTGAGGTGCCATGTGCATTAATATAATCAATTTGATCGGCATTTAACCCAGCATCGTTTAATGCATTTTGCATAGAAGCCGCGGCACCAGATCCATCTTCAGAAGGCAGCGTCATATGATAAGCGTCGCCACTCATTCCAAACCCAGTGAGCTCTGCATAAATATTAGCACCACGTTTTTTCGCGCATTCATACTCTTCCAGCACAAGTACGCCAGCACCATCACTGAGCACGAAGCCGTCGCGATCACGGTCCCAAGGGCGGCTGGCTGCCTGCGGGTCATCATTGCGTGTCGATAACGCCCGTGCCGCAGCGAACCCACCTAAACCAAGTTGAGATGTTGCCATCTCTGCACCACCAGCAATCATCACATCAGCATCACCCTGTTGAATCATTCGAGCAGAAAAGCCGATATTGTGAGTTCCCGTAGTACAGGCCGTGACAATGGAGATATTAGGCCCCTTATACCCGTATTTAATTGATAAATTACCCGAAATCATATTAATAATGCTACCGGGAACAAAAAACGGGGAGACTTTACGCGGTCCAGACTCCTTTATGGCATCATAGTTTTTTTCTATCATCGTCAGACCGCCAATCCCTGAACCGATGGCGACGCCTATACGATGTGCATTATTTTCGGTACATTCAAGCCCTGCGTCGGCGACCGCCTGGATGGCAGCGATCATGCCATATTGGATAAACAAATCCATTTTCCGCGCATCCTTAGTGGAAAGGTACGCATCGATATCCAAGTTCCTTACCGAACCGCCAAATCGTGTGCTGTAATTGGAAACATCAAAATGTTCTATCGGCGCAATCCCGCTTTTACCCGCAACGATATTATTCCAAGTATCCGTAATATTGTTTCCTAAAGGAGACAGGATACCAAGACCCGTCACTACTACTCGCCTACGTGACATATTATCCTCCAATTACCGAGCTATCTATCTGGCCACACAACATCTCAACACCCATTGGTATCAAGAAAAAATAGGTCTGTCTAAATAAAAAGCCGCACTAACGTTAGCCAGTGCGGCTTTTTATCAATATTGACTAATATCTTAGAGATGTTCGTTGATGTAATCGACAGCCAATTGAACTGTAGTGATCTTTTCGGCTTCCTCATCAGGAATTTCTGTTTCAAACTCTTCTTCCAACGCCATCACTAATTCAACGGTATCTAATGAGTCCGCGCCCAAGTCTTCTACGAACGAGGATGCACTGGTTACTTCCTCTTCTTTTACACCCAGTTGTTCACAAACAATTTTTTTTACTCGCTCTTCAACGGTACTCATAACCTTCGTTACTCCTATGGAAAATTTAAAGGTCACAGCAAGATTGGCTGCTTAAAATTCTCTTTTAGTATTGAAAACCCTGTTTTCGTATTTAGTTATTATGTCTCTCATAAAACGAAGTCGCATATTATCAAAGTTTTCAGCTAATACAATACGGATTTCCTATAAAAACTCATTTTCTTATGCCCCTGCAATGAGGCAAAAAACGGCAGTTACCTACTTGACTACATATACATTCCACCATTCACATGAATGGTTTCTCCAGTAATATAGGCCGCCGCATCACTAGCCAAAAACCCAACTGTCGCCGCTATTTCCTCAGCACGCCCTAACCTATTTGCCGGAATTTGTGTCAACAAGCTCTCCTTATGAGCTTCCGGTAAATCTTTGGTCATATCGGTATCAATGAAGCCAGGGGCAACCGCATTGACAGTAATGTCCCGTGAAGCCACCTCTCGAGCCAACGCACGGGTAAAACCTTCTAACCCCGCTTTCGACGCAGCGTAGTTTGCCTGTCCAGCATTACCCATCGAACCGACCACTGAACTGATATTAATAATTCTTCCCCAACGTCCCTTGGTCATAGCGCGCAAGGCCGCTTTGGTCACTCGATAAATTGAGGTTAGGTTGGTATTGATCACTTCATCCCATTCATCATCCTTCATTCTGAGCATAATATTATCTCGTGTCACACCGGCATTGTTCACTACGATACTGGGTGCTCCATAATTATTAGCCATAAATTCAAAAGCTTGCTTAACCGACTCCGTATCGGAAACATTTAATACCATGCCCGTTCCCTTGTTGCCCAGTGTCGCCAAGTGTTGCTTGATACTCGAAGCGCCGGCGTCAGAAGTAGCCGTGCCAATGACAATAACGCCCCTGGCTGACAACTCAGCCGCAATGGCTTTGCCAATACCTCTGGTGGCACCAGTTACTAACGCTACTTTACCTTCAATAGTCATAATTTTATCCGTCTCCTAATAAACAACTACAGGGAAATGGCACTGCTTAAACCATCCAAATCACCAATGGCAGCCAAACTCAACTGCCGATTAATTCGTTTATTCAACCCACTTAGCACCTTCCCCGGTCCACACTCAATCACTCGCTCCACTCCCATAGCCGTTAACGCATTTACGCAGTCAACCCATAACACTGGCTGGTACAATTGCTCAATTAGAGCCTGCTTTATTCTTTCTGGATCATCCGATACCGTTGCCGAGACATTTTGCACCACCGGTATTAGCGGCTGATTAATGGTAATCCTATCCAATTCATTTTTTAACTGTTCCGCAGCGGGACGCATTAATGCGCAGTGGGAAGGCACACTGACGGATAAAGGTAATGCCCTTTTTGCCCCCGCTTCTTTACATAATTCAATTGCTCGTTCAACTGCGGAGGTTTGCCCTGCAATCACGACTTGACCGGGAGAATTAAAGTTAACTGCGGATACAACTTCTCCCTGTGAGGCTTTAGCGCAAACCGCCTTGATGTCTTCGTCTTCAAGACCTAATACAGCCGCCATTAATCCTTCTCCTGCGGGCACGGCTGACTGCATAAATAGCCCCCGCTTATTCACTAACCTCACTGCATCAGCAAAATTAATTGCTTTCGCCGCAACCAAAGCGGAGTACTCCCCTAAGCTGTGACCGGAAAGAGAACCCGGCTGTTCTCCACCCAAATCATTCCATAACCGCCAAAGCGCAATACTCGCGGTTAAAAGTAAGGGTTGCGTTAAGTCGGTACGATTTAAATCTGTTTCAGGCCCTTCCTGCGCTAACCGCCAAAGATCCTGCTGCAAAGCATCTGACGCTTCGGCAAAAGTAGTTTGAATAATAGAATGCTTTGCAGCAATATCCGCGAGCATACCAAGGGACTGTGAACCCTGCCCGGGAAATACAAAAGCCAGCTGTTGATTCATAACAATTATCCTGCGATTCATTTGTCACAAATGGCTAATCATCAGCACCTCAGCCATTAGTTACTTAAGTTCAAAAAATTTTAAATATATTTAATATCTATTTGTTTTATAATGAAATTTCAGATATTTCTTTTTGAATAAGCTGAGGCAAACCACTGGACGCCTCATTCATAGCACGTATTATTGCGTGTTGATAAGCCGCAATATCCGCGTTGCCGTGACTTTTTACCAGCGTCCCACGCAACCCCAACAGACTAGCGCCATTATGCCTTTTTGGGTCTATTTGTTTAACCAGTTTATGCAAAATAGGCTTACTGAATAAACCAACGACCCGGGCATATAAATTTTGTTGAAAATTCCGTTCCAATAACCGGCCAACCATTTTCGCCAATCCCTCACTGGTTTTCAGCGCGACATTTCCTACAAAACCGTCACACACAATGACATCCGCTTCATCTGCAAAAATATGATCACCTTCAACAAACCCAATATAATTGATTCTTGGATTTTGTTGCAGCAACTGCGCCGCTTCCTTAACCTGCTCAATTCCTTTGCTCTCTTCCTGTCCGACATTTAACAAGCCCACACGAGGGTTTGGCTTATTATCCACCACACGCGAGACGATAGAACCCATAACGCCAAATTGATAGAGATGCGCTGCATCACAGCCGACATTGGCACCCAGGTCCAGCACATGGCAATGCCCGGTAAGCGTTGGTATCTCTCGGACAAATGGTGGCCTATCAATGCCCTCATGCATGCCCAACAAAGAGCGACTTAAGACCATTAGCGCTCCCGTATTTCCGGCACTCACACAGGCATCCGCCAGCCCATCAGCCACTAGATTAATTGCTAGGTACATAGAGGAATGTTTTTTTCGTAGCGCATGAATCGGCTTGTCATCCATAGTAACAAGTTCGTCACTGTGAATAATCTTAATTCTACTGAGAACCGATGGCGGAGAATGACCAAGGTTTGAGGAAATTAGAGCTTCATCACCCACTAATACGATACAAATATCTGGGTGATCCGCCAAACAGTTGAGGGCAGCGGGGACTGTAACGCGGGGACCATGATCCCCGCCCATTACATCAATTGCAATTGTAACTTTCGGCAAGAGAGCCACTGAATAAGTCGTTAAACATTTTCCTGTGGCTTATAAAACTATTCTTCGTCGGTTTCTACTACTTTGCGGCCACGATAGAAGCCATCGGGGGTTACATGATGTCGGCGATGTACCTCACCGGTGATCCCATCCACTGATAAAGTAGCTGGCGTTAGCGCATCATGAGAACGACGCATACCTCGACGTGAACGTGATTTTTTATCCTGTTGTACTGCCATTTTATTGCTCCACTAAAATGTAAAAATAGTATAACTCAATGATCAAACAGCCAATCACTTCTCTTTTAGCTGTTCCAAAACTTTAAAAGGATTTGGCCTAACCGGTTTATCCGTCATGACCTCCTCTCCATAGCTTACCGCGATACTACATTCGCCTCTTGGATGCCTAGCTGCAATCGGTAAGCCTAAAATTAATTCTTCCTCTACCATCTGCCACAATGCCATTTCACCTGACTCCAGCAACAATGGGTCATAGTAACTTGGCAGATTTTTTATTCCGTCCTCGCTGAACACCATTCCCAGTTTAATTTCGGTCTCTATCTTTTCAGTCACCGGACATAAACATCGTTGGCATTGCATCAGCACTTGCGCAGACAAAGAACCCTGTATTGTACGGATCCCCTGCTCATCCTTTCCAAAGTGCAAACTCACCGAGACATCCCCTGAATTATCCAGCAAGATATCCTGTAGGCGACTCAGCTGATTCAGCGCAATTTTGCCCACTAAATCAATTCGTTGCTCCGCCATCTTCAGGGGGTCAACTGTCTTGGGAAAAGGTGCTACTGGCATAGGCGCGCCATAATAGGGCCAGAGACCCTCTATGTCAAAGAAAATAAAGGGTTTTTATCGGCAAAAACGGCTCACTTCAGGAGAGCCAAACCACATTTATCCAGCAGTGAATTTGAACCTAACAGGTCTCCCCTAGGCTCAAATTCAAATAGCATCA
>JAIPFG010000195.1 GCA_021736745.1 Pseudomonadales bacterium | reverse complement strand
TCTTGAGTAACCGCTACCACTTTGCCCATCGACGCATTATCAGCTGGGGCCAGATTATCGAAAGTTTCGGAACCTACGGGATCAGTCCACCGACCGGGAATAAAGTGAGAAATAGTATTTTCTGAAAACCGTTTCAGAAACCGCTGTGCTTGCGCAATATTGGCACTTAATTCAGACACGTCAACCTCCTTAAATTCAATATTTAATATAACGCGTTAAATAATAATATGTCAAATATATTATTAATATTCAGCTTAAAGCCATATTAAGGCTATTGAATTGTCAAAATTATGTAATTATACTTAATGCGTTAATTTATTATGTTGCGGAGGAAGATAGTGCGGTTTGCCACCTACAAAATCCACGGCCAAAAAAGCTGGGGCGCCATTATTGAGCGTGACGGCGGCCATTATGTAAACGACCTCTCCAGCCAGTGGCCAACCATGAAAGACGCCATTGCAGCAAATGCCCTGGGCACCATACAGATAGGAACCCAACCCACGGTACCTCTGGAACAGGTGACACTACTGCCCCCAGTCGATCAGCCTGAAAAAATACTCTGCATCGGTGTCAATTACGCTAACCGCAATGCTGAGTACAAAGACGGTAGCGATACCCCTTCCAAGCCCAGCGTATTTATCAGATTCCCTGATTCCTTTACTGGACACAACCAACCATTGGTTAGACCGCCGGAATCACATCAACTAGACTACGAAGGCGAAATCGTTGTGGTAATCGGCAAGCCCGGACGGCGCATCAAGCAAGAGGATGCCTACCAGCATATTGCAGGACTCACCGTAATGAACGAAGGAACCCTGCGTGACTGGGTTCGCCATGCCAAATTTAACGTTACACAAGGCAAAAACTTTATGCACTCCGGCGCCATCGGCCCATGGCTGGTCAGTAGCGACGAATTCGGCGTTTCTGACTATGAAAATATGCATATTACTACCAGGGTTAACGGTGAACTCCGCCAGGACGACAGCACTGCCAACATGATGTTTCCCATCGCCTATATTATTGAGTACCTCTCCATTTTTTGCGAATTAAAGCCGGGCGATCTCATCGCCACCGGTACTCCCAACGGGGCCGGCGCCCGGTTCGACCCACCAATATTTCTAAAACCGGGCGACATTGTCGAAGTAGAAGTAGCCGGTGTCGGCACACTTCGCAATGGTGTGATAGACGAGGAGATAAAGTAACCATGAGAGAGTTTAGACGTTCACTGCCCATGTCATTATTGCGCGCCCGCGAAGCAGTAATGAGAAACTTTATCCCCCATCTGCGCGAGCACGACCTGTCGCCGCAACAGTGGCGCGTGTTACGCGCGCTATACGACACGGCACAAAGCGACGCACCCGATATTGAAATGACCACGCTGGCCGAGCGATGCTTTTTGCTGATGCCCAGCTTATCGCGTATCGTTCAATTTCTGGACAAAAGAGGACTAGTGAAAAGGCGCATATCAGAGCATGATCAACGACGCTCCTTAATCAGCATCACTGAGGACGGGATCAAGCTGGTAAACCTAATGGCACCCCAGTCTGAAGCACGCTACCAACGTATTACCGATGCGTTCGGTTATGGCAAGCTGGAGTTGCTCTATGAACTTCTCGACGAGCTTACCGAAAAGTTGAACCAGGGAGCAGCCGAGCAAGAGTCACGGACTGAACTTAAAGATAACTGATCCCGAAAATACCCTACGGCCCTAATTTCAGGCTTAATGGGCGCCAATATAAACAGGTCCATTCACTGTGATAACCAGCCCCGCCAGATTATCGGCTGAGCCAATCAAAGTACCAGTCATTCCAGTGTCTCTTATATATTTTTACTCTTCCATTGCTACCACAACTTTAGAGACAGTCTGGCAAGCCAATGAACCTTAAAGTATTCGCCCACCTTTTCTCTGATCCAACAAAAAAGGCTTACGTCGAAACGTAAGCCTTTAGATTTGGTAGCGGGGGCCAGATTTGAACTGACGACCTTCGGGTTATGAGCCCGACGAGCTACCAGGCTGCTCCACCCCGCAACAATTCTTAAAATACTTAGCCTCCTGGCAGGGCTAAGTATCGAGTGATCACTTGCTAAAATCAGAAACCACTTTTTAAATATGGTTTAAACCAAACTTGGTCATCTACTTAAAAAGGAAGACGGATTATAGGGAGCAGAATGCGGCCGGTCAAGTGTCAACGCCCAAGTTTTCATGTTTAACGCAACTATTCAACAACAGGCGACTAATGACCAACAAACTCATTACATTATGCACTAGCAATAAGGGCTTAAGCCTTTGAAATTCTCAATCGCAATTGGTGCCGAAGGCGGGACTTGAACCCGCACGACCGTAGGTCACTACCCCCTCAAGATAGCGTGTCTACCAATTCCACCACTTCGGCTAATTTTCTATTCATCAATGTTTGGCAAGTCCGCATCAGAAGCACTATTTGGCGATGTTTCATCTAATGTCGGCAAGTTACCATCACTGACTGGCTGAGACTCTTGGGTCCCCGCATCCGGTTTCTGTTCAACCACAATAGGGTCAGGAAAACCGAGATCCCCTTCCATGGTTGCTTTTTGTTTGGCATAAACCGCTAAAGCAAAACTTGTGATAAAAAATAAGGTCGCTAAGATCGCCGTCGTTCGAGTCAAAAAATTGCCCGACCCTTGACTTCCAAACACTGTTTGCGATGCACCAGCACCAAAAGATGCACCAGCATCAGCACCTTTGCCTTGCTGGAGAAGCACTAAACCGATAACGGCCAGGGCCAACAGCACATGTACAATTAATATTAAACTTTCCATTATTTATCCCGCTGCGTTACAGATCGCAGTAAAGGCCTGGCTATCAAGCGATGCGCCACCTACCAGACCACCATCTATATCGGACATCGCAAACAAACTTGCTGCGTTTTCCGGGTTAACGCTTCCACCATATAAGATAGGCAGTTGCGTCGCAATTTCCATCGATAACAACTCAATATGCTTTCGAAGCAATCGATGTACTTCTTGTGCCTGTTCTGGCGTGGCGGTGTTCCCCGTCCCAATCGCCCAAACCGGCTCATAGGCAACTATTGCTTGAGAAAAACTCTCTATACCGGCCGTATTCACCACCGCATCAAGCTGCCTTAAAACCACCTCATCGGTGCTACCGATATTTCTTTCGTGCTCACTCTCACCGACACAAAGCACCGGTCTCAAACCAGCATTGACCACCGCTTTAAACTTTTCCGCAACATCCTGGTCAGTTTCTGCAAATAAACTGCGTCGCTCGGAGTGCCCCACGAGGACATGACCACAACCAAACTCCTGCAACATGGATACGGAAATTTCTCCCGTATATGCGCCCGATCGATTAGCATTGACGTTTTGCGCGCCTAAACCAATCGTAGTGCCAACCAGAAGTCCTTGCGCCTGCGCTAAATAAACCGCCGGCGGACAAACAATCAGTTCACTGGTGATATTCTTACAATTATTTTTCAAGGCTCCCAACAAATGATCAACAATGGTCTTATCACCATTCATTTTCCAGTTTGCGATAACCCGTCTACGTCGCATCAATCTATTGCACCTTTTGCGAAGGGCGCCAATACTATCTAAGTTGAAGCTAACTTACAAGCCAGTTGCCAGCCCTCTTTCTATAGATTAAACAATTCTGCGAAATGGCTATCTCTAAGTGGCCTGTTGTCATTTTTAACTCATGGCTTTTTGCACCGAACCCGCCAAATCGTTCGCCAACTGGCAAACCAGCGCCTCATCCTCTCCTTCTACCATAACTCTAACCAGGGGTTCGGTTCCTGATAGGCGTAGCAACACTCGTCCCTGATCACCCAGTTTTTGTTCGGTGTGAGTAACTGCTTTCTGCACAACCGGATCCTGCGTAGGGTCGCCGCGCTGCGCCAACCGTACATTAACCATTGTTTGCGGCATTTTTTTCATGCCTTGCTTGAGCGCATGCAATGACTTTCCGCTTCTCGACATTGCCCCCAAAACTTGAAGCGCAGCAACGATGCCATCTCCGGTAGTGACTTTATCAAGACAGATAATATGGCCGGAGGACTCCCCCCCCAGCTGCCAATCCTGCTTTACCAATTGCTCAAGCACATATCGATCGCCCACTTGCGCACGCTCGAAAGGAATCCCCATTGCCTTTAATGCCAGCTCCATCCCCAAATTACTCATGAGGGTACCGACCACACCCCCACGCAACCTATTTTCTCGATGCCGCTGATCCGCAATTATGTATATCAGCTCATCGCCATCCAGCGTCTCTCCTTTATGATCAACCATCATCACTCGGTCGCCATCCCCATCAAAAGCAATACCCAGATCACAGCCTTGTTCCAAAACCATTTGCCGTAATAATTCAGGTTTGGTTGATCCACAATTTTCATTAATGTTTAACCCGTCCGGGTTAACCCCCATCGTCCTTACGGTAGCACCCAGCTCCTTAAATACCGATGGGGCGATATGATAGGTTGCGCCATGAGCACAATCGACCGCCAGCTTTAATCCATTGAGCTCAATCCCTGCCGGTGCGGTGCTTTTGCAAAACTCAATATAGCGGCCTGCGGCATCAGGGATACGCGTTGCTTTACCCAAGGCATGGGATTCTACGGTATAAAGCGAGTTTTCGAGTTCCGCTTCAATTGCAAACTCTATTTCATCCGGCAGCTTTTTCCCTTCTCCGGAAAAAAATTTAATGCCATTATCATAATAGGGGTTATGGGATGCGCTGATCACAATACCCGCCTGAGCATGAAAGGTTCTCGTCAGGTAGGCAATGGCTGGCGTTGGCATAGGGCCTAACATGCTGATATTAACGCCCGCAGAAATAATCCCCGCTTCCAACGCCGACTCAAACATATAGCCTGATATCCTAGTATCTTTACCGATGAGAATATGGCTGTAGCCTTTTTTAGCAAATACCCGTCCGGCAGCCCAACCCAACCGGAGCATAAACTCAGCTGTGATTGGTGCCTCCCCCACTCTGCCACGAATACCGTCCGTTCCAAAGTACTTTTTACTCATAATAATTCCTAATCGCTTCCTGCCTTAGTTATTGCGCTTGCCACCCGGACCGCATCCAGGGTTGCTGCAATATCGTGGCATCGAATAATTTTTGCGCCTTGTGCTACAGCCAAAGTTGCCGCGGCCAAACTTCCGTATAGCCTTTGTTCCGTTGGCTTGTCCAAAATTTGACCAATCATGCTTTTGCGTGACACGCCAATCAAAAGCGGCGCCTTAAGGCCGCTAAAGACTTGCAAATGGCTCATTAACTGTAGGTTATGTTGCAGCGTTTTTCCAAAACCAATACCAGGGTCCACCAGCAACTTTTCCTGGGCAATACCTGCGCCTATACAATCCAATAAACGGGCTTCCAAATACGAATAGATTTCAGTGACGACATTCTGATAGATAGGGGCCTGTTGCATTGTATCAGGCTGCTTGAGCATATGCATAAGACAGACGGGCAACCCAGTTTTTACAGCCGCCAAAAGTGCTCCTTCTCGAGTTAAGGCACGGACATCATTAATTAAACCCGCACCTACCTTAGCCGAATCCAACATCACTTGTGGAGAGCTTGTATCTACCGAAATAATAGCCGGTATATTTTTAGCAATGGCTTCGATGACCGGAATGACCCGATCCAACTCTTCCTGTTCGCTAACTGTCTCCGCGCCGGGTCGAGTGGATTCGCCCCCCACATCAATAATTGCCGCACCTTCGACAAACATCTGTTCCGCACGGGCTAACGCTTTATCGAGACGTAAAGTGTTATCGCGGAAATAGCTGCCGCCATCGGAAAATGAATCGGGTGTAATATTGAGTACCCCCATCACCTGCGGGGCTGAAAGGTCAAGCAGAGAACCACCACAATTTAACTTCTGCGGTGGTTCCGGTTGAATAAGGTTCTGCGCCATATAATGGCTTAAATGAGAGGTTTAATGTTCGCTGGCGGGCTTCCCCGGCGACCCTTTAAGCTTCGCCTCATCCGCATTATCTTTACTGTCTGATTTGTCGTCTGTCATACCCGATGCACCGGGTGCTCCTTCATCCCAATCTGAGGGCGGCCGTGGCGCTTTGCCCTCCATAATGTCATTAATTTGGTCAGAATCCAGCGTTTGATAGAGCACAAGAGCGTTTGCCATATTGTGGAGTTTATCGA
>JAIPFG010000194.1 GCA_021736745.1 Pseudomonadales bacterium | reverse complement strand
GGACGTGGGACCTGGAGAAGATATCGCCCATGGCCTATCGGAACCTGCTCATCAACCTGTTTTCCGAACAGGGATTTGAGACCTTTCAGACCAATGACCCCAACATCATGATGCGCCCGGAAAACCTGTTCATGGCCCGGATCGGCGCCCATGTCTCCGAAGAGATCCAGAAAAAGTTCAAGCAGGTTCGCTTCGATCTGGACCTGTACCAGTGACCCCACGGTCACCAAAGACGTCCTGATGCTTCAAATGTTGACCCTGAGCCTCTAATGAGGCGAAGGCCGATCAGTTGGGGGGAGGCACCAGGGGCTTTACGGAAAAAACGGGACGATTAGCGATGAAAACTTATGATCCGAGAGCCGCTTTCCTAAAAAAATGATATTTTTCCTTGACTTAAACGCACTTTTCAATAAAATGACTCATACATCAATTTTAAGGTGAACCCTTGAACCTCTAAACCCTTCAACCTTCACCCTTTGAACCTGGAACCCTCAACTCATGGAGCACCCCCTCAAATACTGCCCACCCAACTCCTGACAGGTGTTTTCTGCCTTGCCAGGAGAAAAACCCAGATCACAAAAATCAGGAAGTTTACATCAATATAATTGTAAAGTCTGGTCTCTTTAGGTGGAACGATAGACAAACGAATCAGGGGCTGGCTCAGCCCTTCAACTGATAGGCTGTCGCCTTGCAACGCGAAAGCAGGCAGTTGAGTGTTTAAATATCTACCTTATATTCAGCCGTTATTTAATTATTGAAGGACCCCCAAAAACACACATTCTTCAGTGTGTATTGTGATTTTACCGTCCTTTATGGGCATAACAGAACCTCTGGCTAACCATCCGCTTTCACGCCGATCGCCTACGGCGTCGGGTGAAGCGGGTCGTTCGGTCAATGGAGGCACGCATGAAAGACGCTGTAGAGGTGATTGATCGTTTGCTCTCTCACCTTGGTACGATTCTGAGGTACATCGCCCCAGGTTTTGCGGCTCTATTTGTGGCTTGTTCGGTTTTCCCGGGTACGCGATCGTTCCTCTCATCGGCTTCACCTGCCATTGTTGTCCTGGGTATGCTGCTTGGCCCAACCATCTATGGTGTCCACTCTGGAGCCTTGGTGAGATTGTTCTGGTACCCTATAACCTGCTTGCTCCACAAGAAGAAACTGGCAGTCATATTTAAGACGATGTCGGAACTGGATGACCAACGCTGGCTACGCCGGGCAAGTGAAGAACATGAGGTCCTATCGATACAGAGGGAGATGGACAGGTGGGCGGCCATGCTGAATTTCCTTTACTGCTTAAGTTACACGATGATCTTGATCCCTGCCACGGCCAAGATTAGTCAGCGCTGCTCTGCAAGCTCGAACTGGCTCATTATACTGCTTGGCGGTTTTGTAGTCCTTGCGGCCGCGATTGTCTCAGATTACCAAATCTGCGGGAAAGAAATCCGACTGAGCGACCAGTACCCCGATGGGAGAAGACCGAACCAGTAGGTCCACCCGACCGGGATTCCGCTACGCTTCATCCCGACAGGTGATTTCAACGTTGACCACAAGAGCTACTCTGGCGGCAAAGACGAACGTACTACATTCACACAATACAGAAAATTTGGCTACACAAGTGAAAATTAAATCGATCGAACAGCTACGTCAATGTATTAGTGATATCCAGGCAAAGTACCCTGAGCATCGACTTTTTTTTAGAGGTCAGACGAAAGGTATCGATCCGATTCCATCGGCGCAACGTAATATTGACGACCTAAATAGCCGTAAATCTAATGCCATATTCCAATCTACCTGGGACCATGCATCATCCTACTTGCTGAATATAGCATCGAATCGCGGTGGTCGTTTTTCACGCCTTCTTGCATCAATGGGCCTACTCCAACATTACGGTTTTCGCTCATGGTTCATAGATATCACTGCCAATCCCGACATCGCTGTGTGGTTTGCCATTCATCGGTATGTTGCAGAAAAGGCAACTGTCATGCCGCGTCCTATTCATAAAGGTTCTGATCCATCGTCCTATTTGGCTGATAAAGCGATCGCGGTTGTGAACACAGACAGGTATGAGCGACTCGCGGCTGCGGACGGCTTTCTGTTTGTGTTCAAGATTCATTCTTCTGACCCAAACGCATTCCTTTTAAACGAGGTTGTTTCTTCCGTCGCTCTCCGCGCACATCG
This sequence comes from Pseudomonadales bacterium, assembly GCA_021736745.1. Lineage (GTDB taxonomy): Bacteria > Pseudomonadota > Gammaproteobacteria > Pseudomonadales > IMCC2047 > JAJFKB01. Next base: position 3,983 of record JAIPFG010000194.1, on the reverse strand, counting down.
TCAGGAAGCATGCGAACTCATTCCATCTTTCTATGGAAAACCGCTAATCTCATTGGTCGCAGCGAGGTTTACTATTGACAGGTCTATTGTTTTACCTTCGTATCTTGACACACGGTGGCTTTTTCCTCCTCCGTCCGAGGACGAAATTTACAAGCATCTGCTTCGAATCCCATTTGTGGTTTCCGCAGATGAAAGTGAGGAGTCCCCTTTGTTTGCTTACCCAGCTATCCTTGACGTACCCCTATACAAATATGACGTAGATCCTGACGCTAGCTCTATAGATCAAGTTAGAGTCCTGATCGGAGTATATGGTCCGCCGTCGAGTATTCGTCATCAGCAGACAACGGTCGTCCTTCCTGTTTCACGTTTTCCTCGAACAACCTACAGCACTCATATTGACCCACCAAAAGAGCTTCTTCCTGCAACAGGGGTAAATGTCAATTTGCGTATGCGGCAATCAATAACTCGTCCTGTTGACCTTCGCGTCTGGCGTTCGAATGTGCTACTCCTTCTATACCCTGTTCACCAAATGTTACCTACACTGCTGTTTAGAGATAATACCTATCCGCTCTTCCGCGGACTACTTATTGAAATTTTAGCCAACGGAAAGGTCGAGATCTCCGCTATAGCCGAGACTTTGGATCACGTGGTATTCGCGGAGGTTATCCCCAAAGATAAGGCATGGTTTCTGGAGGACTTTTACTTCCTTACCGAAAAACTTCAAACAGGAGAGGCTCAGCTTATTCAGAAGGGGCCTCTCGTTCATTATGAATGGGTTGGATGGGATAGCCGCAATTACGAAGATCCTCTGGCGGGTATGCGCGTCCTGATGCAGAAGCAAAAAACTATGTCACCCGCTTGATCAGATAATAATGGCCAACCCAAGGGCATTCACTCTGATCCCAAAAACCTGGCGGGTTTTGGGCCAGGTGATGCCCGCCGTTAAGCCATTGTTATTTGAAGACAAAGTGATAGCGAAGAAACAGGAGAGAAAAAAGGAGGTGCTACGATGTCTTTGAGCACTATTCTGATGCTCGGTGCGGTGATACTTTGTATTATCGTAATCATTGCTGTGGCCGTCGGCCTTTCCGCCAAGGGTGAGTCAGATACCGTCGAACACATTACAGAAGATGGTAAGAGGCTTACCTTTAGCAAATGGGATGCCATGAAAATATCCAAGGGCGCACATCCAACGTACTATTTTGATGAGAATCATAATTTGAAACGGCGAAAAGGGTCTTAGCGTCAGGAAGTCAACCAAATGCCTAACAAGCGACTGCATCAGATGCCATATGCCGGGGCGTTTAAAGAAAGCCTTCTTTTTTTGAAATGACTTTACACTTTAAAAATATTGCTGAGGAGTTGGACTGGGGTCGGACCAATTTAACTTATTGATATCATATGGGATAGTTTTGAAATGGCCCTTATATTTGGGCCTATATTGATCTTTTTGGGGTTTAAATGATCAAGATAGCGAGGTCGGCAATTGATTAAATGGCGAGAGCACAAAGACACTATATACCCGGCCAAATATGGCACATTACGCACAGATGCCATAAAAGAGAATTCTTGCTGAAATTCTCCAAGGATCGAAAGAGATGGCTTCGATGGTTATACGAGGCAAAAAAACGTTACGGGTTAGTAATATTGAATTATGCGGTCACTTCGAATCATATACATCTTCTGGTACTGGGAAACAATGAAAGAGATGTTATCCCAAATTCGATAAAATTGATTGCGGGACGTACGGGGCAAGAATTTAACCAGAGAAAAGGTCGTAAAGGGGCGTTTTGGGAAGACCCCAGTTAAATGGCCTACGAATTTAACGGGGTAAACCGTTATCATGCTACAGCGGTTGAAAGTCGGCAGTATCTTTTGAGCTGTCTGGTTTATATAGATCTTCACCCGGTGAAATGTCGCAAGCGACCCTGCCTCCGGCAGGATTTTACTGGGTAAATAGGGTTAGAGCCGGGGTTGTTGATCACCCATCAGAATGGCCTTTTTGTGGTTATAATGAGATACAGGAGCCTAAGAGAAAAAACATTCTGATCGATTATCAAAAACTGCAAAAAATGCTTGGTTTTGATTCCTATGATGAACTCAAAAAATGCCATGAAGGATGGGTGAACGACTTCCTCAAGAATGGAGAGAATATTCGAGACGACAAATGGACAAAGAGTATTGCCGTTGGAAATAAGAGTTTTGTTGAAAAGGTGAGATCATTGATGGGGGTGTTGGCTATTGGGCGGAAAGGTATTGAAGGAGGAGAATCATATCAACTTCGAGAACCTGCCATTGCGTATGGAGCCCATTTTGGGGTCAAAAAGAGCCATATGGCGCCTGAAAATACCTATTTTTGGGATGTTATTCCTTATGATTCAATATGTTAGCTTGGTCCGACCCCAAACCAGTTGGTCAACATGCCGGTGGAACCTTGAGGCCCGATGTTCTAACAAACGGCTGCAATGGTAAATGACGTTCTCATTTTGCAAAAATTACAGACTGAAGAATACCGTCGAAACTGGATAGAAGGAGTATTACAAAAATGATTTCTGAATCAATGTTCCCAGTCCCACACGATTCAGTTGAACTTGAGAAGGTCACCAAGTTATTGGCGAAAATTCCTATTTTCAGGGAGCGATTGCGAGACCTTGAAGTCGAGATTGACAAATTCGCTAAAAAGTCCGATTCGCTTTTTCCGTATTCTATGTCTATGCAAATAGCGATAGAGCATCTAATTTATCGTGCTTTTTATTCAGACCTTGAGGACAGACCTTTGCAAGCACCGACCGAGGAAGAACTCCGCCGGTTAGCAGGAGATTGGCACATTGGAATCATACGGCGGCGACATAAGCCTTGCGAAATTTGCGGCGAGAATCGCTCTACCGATATGTGCCACATTTTGCCGGATCAGCTTGGAGGTCCTAAAAGTATAGACAACTTACTTATACTCTGTCCAACACATCACAGGCTCTTTGATAGTCATATTCTTTCACGTTCGGAATATGCGCAACTTGATTGGTCGACAAAATCAGAACCGGCGCAAGTCTATGTAGAAACGGTTATCTTTAAAGCTCAACAATCGTTTTGGAAACAAATAGATGATGGATTATACGAAAGTCATGTGAAGAACTATGAGGACGCATCACCGTACCCGTTTGTAAAATTCGCAACCAAACAAATTCTCAGTATTTTTCCGGATGCACGACCTATAAAACGAACCACTGTCTATAAGCTAATAGCTCCTGAATTGAGAAAACTTGCCAAACCGGCCGTTACAGTCTTGGTAAATTACGGGTGCTTAGCTCAAAAGAAAGTAGGAACCGTAAACTATTTGTCCCGAAACAAAGATTGTAAAGTTGTTGACGAGCAAATGTTTCGGAGAGTTATGCAGCAATTTTCATGATCATGCAATTTCCGGGGACACCTGATTACATAATTCCAACCAGAAAATGCACCGGATGAAACCGGTGATTTTCACGTTCGGTTTTACAAGGGTTGAGGAATAATCATGAACGAAACATCAGAAGAAAATTCAGCAATCGAAGCAAGTATTTCTGAATACAAAGGCATCCGACATTTTTACAAGAAACTTGTGGAAGAGGTCAAATATGTCTTGAATGAAAGATTAAAGCCTTCGGACGTAAGGGTTGCTGATATTTCTGGTCGTGCCAAAACCCCTGATAGCTTAAAAAAGAAGATCGAAAGTAAAAAATACAAGACTCCCTTGAATGACATAACTGACCTTGCTGGCGTAAGAGTAGTCTGCTATTACGAATCAGATCTCGCTATAGCAAATGAAATTATCCGTTCTGCCTTTCAGGTCCATGAACATATCGACAAAAACGATGATTTAGGTGTTGACAAGATGGGGTACCACGGGACACATTTCGTGATCCCACTTGGTTCCCCATACAGTGGAGCACGATACGATGGTAGCATAAATTTGAGCTGTGAGATACAAGTAAGGACCGTCTTACAGG
>JAIPFG010000193.1 GCA_021736745.1 Pseudomonadales bacterium | reverse complement strand
GGTTGTGAAACTCATTATATGGGTTGTTTTATCAGCATTGATCTATCATCTCGTCGCAGGTATTAAACACTTGCTTATGGATTTTGGTATCGGTGAAACATTAAAGGGTGGGCAGGTAGGGGCAAAACTTACTCTTGCTATTTCTGCAGCCTTAATTCTATTAGCGGGAGTAGCGATATGGTAACCAATGTCACCAGCTTTGGTCGTAGCGGTTTATCCGATTGGGTGGTACAGCGAGTCAGCGCTGTTATTTTAGCACTCTACACACTTTTTCTTGTGTTCTGGTTTGCCCAACATCCACAGGTTCAATATGAACAATGGAGTGAGCTGTTTAAATGCACAAGTATGCGGATATTTTCACTGCTAGCCCTGTTCTCTCTCATTGCACATGCCTGGGTGGGTGTGTGGACTATAACGACTGACTATTTGACGCCGCTGTCCCTGGGCAAATATGCAACTGCAGTAAGATTTCTGGTGCAATGCGCCTGCACAATTGCACTGTTTGTGTATTTGGTTTGGGGTATCGATATTTTGTGGGGAAATTAATTCATGGCAAATATAAGAACACTTAGTTATGACGGCGTTATTGTCGGCGGCGGCGGTGCGGGAATGCGCGCGGCATTACAGTTAGCGCAATCCGGCTATAAGACAGCCGTCATCAGTAAAGTATTTCCAACTCGCTCACACACTGTGTCTGCTCAGGGGGGGATTACCTGTGCTATTGCAAGCGCCGACCCCAATGATGATTGGCGTTGGCATATGTATGATACGGTGAAAGGCTCTGATTATATCGGTGACCAAGACGCTATTGAGTATATGTGTAGTGTAGGCCCGGAAACCGTATTTGAATTAGAGCACATGGGGTTACCTTTTTCCCGGACGGAAACAGGGCGAATTTATCAACGCCCTTTCGGCGGGCAATCCAAAGATTTTGGTCGTGGTGGTCAGGCGGCACGCACCTGTGCAGCGGCTGATAGAACGGGGCATGCATTGCTACACGCCTTGTATCAAGGGAACTTGAAGAATCAAACGGTATTTCTGAACGAATGGTACGCAACTGATCTGGTTAAAAACCAAGATGGTGCGGTTATCGGTGTGATTGCGATTTGTATGGAAACCGGTGAAACGGCTTACATTAAATCGAAGGCCACTGTTCTTGCCACTGGTGGTGCCGGACGTATTTATGCATCAACGACCAACGCCCATATCAATACAGGTGATGGCATTGGTATGGCGCTACGTGCTGGCTTCCCGGTCCAAGACATAGAAATGTGGCAGTTTCACCCGACAGGTATTTATGGTGCGGGAGTCCTCGTGACAGAGGGTTGTCGCGGTGAAGGTGGTTATCTTGTCAATAAAGATGGTGAGCGCTTTATGGAGCGTTATGCCCCCAATGCGAAGGATCTGGCAGGTCGTGATGTGGTTGCCCGTTCCATGGTCCTGGAGATACTGGAAGGAAGAGGTTGTGGTCCAAACGGTGACCACGTCTATCTTAAGCTAGACCACTTAGGTGAAGAAGTATTGGAAAGTCGCTTGCCGGGTATTTGTGAACTGTCCCGAACTTTTGCTCACGCTGATCCGGTAAAAGAGCCTGTACCAGTTGTGCCTACTTGTCATTACATGATGGGCGGGATTCCAACAAATGTGAATGGCCAGGCGCTTGCGCCGGATGCTAATGGAAACGATAAAATTATCGAAGGTTTATTTGCCTGTGGTGAAGTCGCCTGCGTATCTGTCCATGGCGCCAATCGGCTGGGTGGCAACTCACTATTGGATCTTGTTGTCTTCGGTCGTGCATCCGGTTTGTTTATCGAAAAAGCATTGAGAGAGGGAATAGAGCTACGTGACGCCAGCGAATCCGATATTGATCAAGCTTTAAGTCGACTGGATAGGCTTAATAACACCAACGATGGTGAAAATGCCGCAAGTTTGCGTACTGAACTTCAAACCATTATGCAAAATCATTTTGGTGTATTCCGCAAAGGTGAGTTTATGCAGGCAGGTATCAAGAAGTTGGCTGATCTGCGTCCACGTGTTGAAAATGTTAAATTGAATGATAAAAGCAATGCTTTCAATACGGCCCGAATAGAGGCTCTTGAGCTTCAGAATCTGTTAGAAGTAGCCGAAGCGACGGCGATCACTGCTGAAGAGCGTAAGGAAAGCCGTGGTGCCCATGCACGAGATGATTATCAGACGCGGGACGACGAAAACTGGTTGTGTCACTCGCTATTTTTCCCGGGCGAAAAAAGTGTTGGCAAACGTGCGGTTAACTTTACACCAAAAACCGTGGAACCCTTTGCCCCGAAAGAACGTACCTATTAATCGGTGCTCTTTATAGTCAGTCTTGACAGACTTTTTATCGGAACGTATTGCTATGTTAACAGTTAGTATTTATCGCTATAACCCTGAAACTGATGCTGAGCCTTACATGCAGGATGTCCAGCTGGACACCGGCGGGAAAGACTTGATGGTGCTTGATGTCCTTGAGTTATTGAAGGCCAAGGATGAAACAATCGCCTACCGTCGTTCTTGTCGAGAGGGTGTTTGTGGCTCTGACGGAATGAATATGAACGGCAAAAATGGCTTAGCCTGTATTACGCCGCTCTCAGAAACCGTTAAAAATAATAAACTGGTCTTACGCCCACTGCCCGGATTACCTGTCGTCAGGGATCTGGTCGTGGACATGGCTATCTTTTATAAACAATACGAAAAGGTCAAACCCTACCTGCTTAATGACTCTCCGGCGCCAGCAATTGAAAGATTGCAAACACCTGAAGAGCGAGAGAAGCTGGATGGGCTTTATGAATGTATTCTTTGTGCCTGCTGTTCAACGGCTTGTCCTTCATTTTGGTGGAATCCGGATAAGTTTATTGGTCCTTCTGGTTTGTTGCAGGCTTACCGTTTCTTGGCGGATAGCCGCGATACAGCCACCCAAGAAAGACTGGCTGAACTGGATGACCCTTTTAGCGTATTTCGTTGCCGCGGAATTATGAACTGTGTGGCGGTTTGCCCCAAGGGTTTAAACCCAACGCGTGCAATTGGGCATATTCGGGAGATGCTGCTACATAGGGGAACTTAAGATAACCGAGCCGGGTACGCCGGCTTGGATATAAAAATAGACTATTGGCACAATAACAATAAATCTTACATAGGTGCGCGATTGATAGTCAGGTCGTTAGTGGTGGGAAAGCCATGGATAAATGGGTCTGTGACTAACGAAAATTTTGTACAGCAGGGGTGATACGTGCACGACACAAGTATGAGGCAGATGTGGCAGTCCGCGCATATGCAAGGAAACAATCTGGCTTATGTAGAGTCGCTCTACGAAGCCTATCTGCTCGATCCACAGTCCATTTCGCAGGAATGGCGGGATTATTTTGATGCTTTGCCAGCCATTAATGATTCTACAGAGCCAGAACCCTCTTACGCCGCCATAGAAAAACAATTTACTGAGATTGGTAAGCAGTCGCGTACCGTCAGCAGCGCCATCACCGATTCGGTCAGCATCGAACACGAGAAAAAACAGGTGCGTGTCTTAAGTATGATACATGCCTACCGGTTTCGTGGTCATCAGAAGGCCAGTCTAGACCCTCTTGGCTTGATGGAGCGGGAAGAAGTCCCGGACCTGAATCTGGCTTTTCACGACCTGTCTTCTGAAGACCTCCACACAGGGTTTCGCTTGGGTTCGCTTTTTTTTGGCCCCAATGTTGCTCCGTTACATGACATCGTTCGTGATTTGGAAAAAACCTATTGTAGTCATATCGGCTTTGAATACATGCATGCTGTAGATACCCGCGTTAAAAGGTGGTTTCAGCAGCGGATCGAACCGGTAAGAGGGCAGCCTCAATACAGCCATGAAGTGAAGAAAGATATTCTTTTGTCTTTAACGGCGGCGGAAGGTTTGGAGAAATATTTGGGTGCTCGTTATCCTGGTACCAAACGTTTTGGGATTGAGGGTGGTGAAAGCCTGATTCCGATGATTGAAGAAATGATTAATCGCAGCGCGGCCTATGGAGCACAAGAAATTGTCATTGGGATGGCTCACCGCGGACGATTGAACGTGCTGGTAAACATTCTTGGTAAGAAACCGGCCGAATTATTTGAAGAGTTTGAAGGAAAATCCAAAATTAATGGTTCTGGCGATGTTAAGTATCACCAGGGTTTTTCGTCAAACTGGATTAGTCCCAGCGGCGAGGTGCATTTAGCGCTTTCATTTAATCCCTCTCATCTGGAAGTCGTTTCTCCTGTGGTAGAGGGTTCTGTGAGAGCGCGTCAGGATCGACGTGAGGATACGGATAAAATTGCCGTGGTACCGATTGTTATTCATGGAGATGCAGCATTCGCCGGGCAGGGTGTGGTAATGGAAGTTTTCCAGATGTCGCAAACAAGAGGCTATTATACCGGCGGGACTATTCACATTATCCTTAATAATCAGGTTGGCTTTACCACCAGTCGTCGAGAGGATGCTCGTTCGACAGAGTATTGCACCGATGTTGCAAAAATGATTGAAGCGCCGATTATTCATGTCAATGGCGACAATCCGGAAGCGGTGATCTTCGCTACTCAATTAGCGATGGATTATCGTAACGAATTCAAGAAAGATGTGGTAATTGATCTGATATGTTACCGCCGTCGCGGTCATAATGAAGCAGATGAGCCTTCAGCGACTCAACCGCTCATGTACAAAGTCATCAAAAAACACCCAACGACCAGAGAGCTTTATGCAGAGCGCCTGGTTAAAGAAGGGGTGGTCAGCATTAAGGAAAGTGAAGCCATCATGGATCAGTACCGGAATGCTCTCGATGCTGGGGGGCATTTGGTTGAACATTGGGTGAATGAACCTAACTTTGCAAAATTTGTAGACTGGACGCCCTATCTCAACAAAGAGTGGACGGCCAGACACGATACGCGGGTAGACATTGATCGCTTACGGGCATTGGGCAAACTCATCAACACAGTGCCGGAACAGATAAAAGTACAGCGTCAGGTGGCGAAGATTTACAAAGACCGTATGCAAATGGTCGAAGGCGAATTATTTATTGATTGGGGTTGTGCAGAGGCATTGGCATATGCAACCTTAATTAATAGTGGTCATCCTGTTCGCCTGACAGGACAGGATGTCGGAAGGGGGACTTTTTCTCATCGACATGCTGTGCTCCACTCACAGAGTGATGGTGCTGTCTATATTCCACTGCAAAATATCGCAAAGGACCAGCCTGTATTTGATATTTATGACTCACTCCTCTCGGAAATGGCGGTATTAGGGTTTGAATACGGTTACTCCACAACTTCACCTAAGAGTTTAGTGATTTGGGAAGCACAGTTTGGGGATTTTGCGAATAATGCCCAGGTTGTCATCGATCAGTTTATTACCAGTGGTGAGCACAAATGGAGCCGTCTCTGCGGGCTGACTATGTTTTTGCCTCATGGCTATGAAGGACAGGGACCGGAACACTCATCAGCGCGTTTGGAGCGATTTCTACAATTATCAGCAGAACACAATATCCAGGTTTGTTTACCGACGACGCCAGCACAGGTATTCCATATGTTACGCCGGCAGATTATACGTCCATTACGTAAACCCTTGATTGTCATGACAGCAAAAAGTCTGCTCCGTCACAAACAGGTCATCTCTTCGATGGAAGAACTGGCCGATGGCACTTTCCACACCATTTTGCCGGAAACAGAAAACCACAATCCTGAAAAAATCAAACGCGTAATTTTATGTAGCGGTAAGATCTATTATGAATTGCTCAATCAGCGTCAGGAAAATGGTCCCGATAATTTGGCCATTCTGCGGATAGAGCAAATTTATCCTTTTCCTGAGGATGATTTGGCGGAAGCGCTTTCAATTTATCCAAATTTGAATGAACTTACCTGGGTGCAAGAAGAGCCTTTAAACCAGGGGGTTTGGTATAACTGTAATCACCATATGCGTAATGTCATTGATATGCTGAAAAATGACGTTGAATTAACTAAAGTCGCCCGAGAAGCGTCTGCTTCACCGGCGGTGGGACATATGGAGCTTCATCAGCAGCAGCAACAAAAAGTAATTACTGATGCGTTGAGATCAAACTAAATACGATAAAGAGTGGAAGAATTAAAAATGACAATAGAAATTAAGGCGCCCGCTTTTCCTGAGTCCATTGCGGAAGGGACTATTGCGACGTGGCATAAACGTCCCGGTGAGGCCGTTAATCGGGACGAACTGATCGTTGATATTGAAACAGACAAAGTGGTTATGGAAGT
>JAIPFG010000192.1 GCA_021736745.1 Pseudomonadales bacterium | reverse complement strand
ATCGCTGAATCTACTTTAATATGGGGGAACAGTTCCACGAGGTCAGCAGCAACATGATAAATCATACCTGAGGTTGGGTTTGGTCCGGTTGGAATAAAGATCGTGTAAGTCCCATCGGCATGCTGGCTAGTGACTAAGGCCGTAACGCTGGTTTCTATATCTTTGCCGAATAGTTTAACGCGTGCGACTTGCCCATTTTTAAAAGGTGAGTCAGCATTGTCACCAAAAAATTGGTTGACAATCTCTTTGATCATTCGATAACCGGGGGCTAGCTTTGCCAGATAACCGTCAAAATGCTCATGCGCCCATTTGCCAATACTGGTGCTTATGAGTGAACCTATCACAAAGCAGAGCAGGATGATCAATAAAACGGCAAGAAAGTCAGCGGCCAAATGAGGCATGCCGTAGGACTTGATTAAAAGGTCTGACAGTGGCGTGAGTAATTCGGTGATGAGGTCGAATATCCAGCGAAAGAAAAAGACAAGGATGGCGATGGGGAGGATAACGAGCAAGCCACCAATCAATGAGCGTTTGATAAATGCCTTAGTCTTGGGCATATGACACACCTTAGTCAGTCGTTGAGCGTTATGAAATATTTGAATATGGCGTGGCGGATAGACGGCCCGTATTCTAAAAACCTTAGCCTAATCTTAACGATTACTCACTGCAAGTAATAGGATTTATAGAGGGTGCTAATTTATAGTTGATGAAGTGTTGAACCGTCAACTTACTTCGCTGAGAGAGTTTAAGAAACTTAAAACCCATATAGTATTTATTTTGTGACTGTCGACGTACATAGACAGCGCGGCAATGGACGTTAACTGTCACCTCGGTGGTGTTTTTCCCCGGAAGCTTAAATGTCAACGTGACTTCAACGGGTTCATGTTGTTGCAAACCTTTATTATTCGCTAGGATTAATTGGAAATTATCTCGCGTTGCTTCGACCATGACGCCAGTGATGGAAATATTTTCAATCCATATTTCCATTTGAGTTCCGTCGCTTATCTTGAGCTGCGCCGGAAACTGTGCTTTGACTCGTGGGTCTAGTCTGCTTTCGTTAGGCACTGATGTGTCCCATTAACACTTACTGATAAAAATACCTAAAAAGTATAGCATCGGTTGGGGAATCTGCTTAACGGAGTGATAGCAGTTATTAATTATTCCATAGGGGCAGCTTTATTCCGGGTTAGGCGTAAAGGGGCATTCTGTCCCGGAGCGCGGATGAAACAGAACGTCCATCGAAAATTGGCTTAAGGGAACTTCGGCAACCTGATAGTAGCCCAGTGATTCGAAAAAACCTTTTGCATGAGGGTCGCTGGTGTCGATACTGAGGCCTTGAAACAAGTTGTCCTTTTCGCATTCTTGGTGAACTGCTTGCACCAGGGCATGGCCATAGCCATGATGTTGGTAGTTAGGGTGCAGTGCGACCAGTGATATCCAATAATGATCAATTTGTCGCAATGCTGTATGGAGCTGCTCATAGTAGTGACGAATCTGTTCCGTATAGTATACCCCGGCAATGGAGTACATGCTCAAACGCCAGCGCCAACTTGAGGTAAAGTTTCGGGGATCATCTGCTCTACTCACCATAACGGCGCCGACTAGTTTTTCTTTGATAGCGATGGCTAGGGAGAGGTTTGCATCACGATAGTGAGCACGTAATTGTTCGCGGATAAAACCTCTTAGCCGCTGCTCATAACCGCGTCGATTAGCGTTAAGGATATAACGTAAAAAAGTATTTTCCCGGTAGGCGTGGAAAAAAATGGATTGGGCCTGAGAAGCATTAGATTTTCCAATTTTTACGACACGTACAGCTGGCAAATCATCAAGCGGCATGAGCATCTCCCTCGTATTCAGATTGACAGGCATTAAACCTGAAGACAATGACTTGATCAATATCAATTGAATGCACAATGAGAATTTCTGTGATCGATAGTTGACTATCGGGTAGGGTTATCATATAGAAAACAAATGTTGAAATAGCTGTTAAAGTAATAAATTCTCTAAAACACACGGAAGGAAAGAATGATGAAAAAATTAATGCTAGTGATTCTTGGTGTTGTTGCTGTCTTAGCCATTTTGGCGGGTGTCATCGCTTCTCAATCAGGTTCAATTATTCGTCATGCTGTGGAAGAGTTTGGTCCAGAGCTAACGGGCACCTCGGTGGTTTTGAGTGATGTCAATGTATCAATATTGACGGGGGCGGCTAGTATAAAAAACCTGGTGATTGGCAATCCAAAAGGATTTAAGGCAGAACAGGCCGTGAAGGTAGGGGAAGTCGCTGTGCTTTTAGATGTAAAAAGTCTGTTCTCTGACAAAATTAAGATTAAAAAAATATTAGTTGAAGGCGCTGAGCTGACTTATGAGGTGGGCAGGGGTGTGTCCAATATCAGTGCATTGCAGAGAAATATAGAGGAACGAACTGCGGCCTTGGCTGGTGGTGATAGTGCTGCGAGTACTGAAGAGGCCGCATCAGGAAAGAAACTGATGATTGATGATGTGTATATCAATAATACGAAAGTTAACCTAGTGGCCAGTTTACTGGGTGGTAAAGGGGCTAGCGCAACGATACCGGACATCCACTTGGAAGATATTGGAAAATCAGATGAAGGTGCTTCCCCAGCGGAAGCCATGAAGAAAATATTTGGTGCTATCTCAAAAAATGTGGCTGGCAGTATGACCAAAATAATACCTGCCGATCAAATTAAAGGCACAGTTGATAAGGCGGTTGGCGATAAACTCAAGGGGGCGGGGGATAAGTTGAAGGGCCTTTTTAATAAAAGCGAATAAGATACTTTTGGCCGAAAAAGAACAAAATTAATGGTCGCCTACGCTACCCGAAAAAGCTGCTGGCTAAAGGCGGCTCGTTCTTGCGGGCTATGATCGGTCTGCGCGAGGGCGTCAATTTTTTCCAGGCGCTTGGCCAGGCCGGTTCCATTGGCTACCTGGATAGATAATCCTGGGCGGGCGTTTAGTTCAATGATGAGTGGTCCTAATTTTTTATCCAGGACAATATCGGCTCCGAGATATCCCAGTCCGGTATGTTCATAGCAGGAGGCGGCTAAGGGTAATATATGATCCCAATGAGGAATTTTTAGCTCAGAAAAGGCACAGTCTGTATCGGGGTGTTTGGACACCGGACGGTTAAATTGCACAGCGTGCAATGCCGAGCCAGTAGCAAGATCAATACCAACACCGACAGCACCCTGATGCAGGTTGGCTTTGCCGTCGGACACGTGAGTTGCCAGTCGCAGCATAGCCATTACCGGATAGCCACGGAATAGGATTACCCTGATATCCGGAATTCCTTCATAGCTATAGGGGATAAAAACAGGATCGAGCTGAACCATCGCTTCGATCATAGCGATATCTGGGACGCCACCGAGACTGTAGAGGCCGCTCAAAATATTGGATACGTGCAGCTCTATTTGAGCATTAGTCAACGCCTCTTCGCTTGGCTTAAAGTAAAGGTCATGGCGTTGTTCGTTAATCACTAAAATACCTTTGCCACCACTACCTTTGGCTGGTTTGATGACGAATTGAGCGTGCGGAGCCAACATCGACCGAAGCTTTTTTATATCATGCTGCTCACTCACAGTGCCTAAAAGTTCAGGCACAGCAATACCCGCCTTTTGCGCCAAGAGTTTAAATTTAAGCTTGTTATCAACCAGAGGGAATAGGCGTCTTGGGTTGTGGCGTGCAATATAACTAACATTCCGGCCATTCATGCCCAATATGCCCATTTCTCTCAGCTTATTTGGATTTGCTAGAAACATCTTGCTCCATTAATGTGCGGAAACGTCTAAGCTCGGACAGACGGTACCCCGTATATTGCCCCAATATCATGATCAAACCTAAGTTAACAAGCAGCACTTCGGGAAAATTAAAAGTAAAATACTCCACGACACGGTTCGTCATGCAAAGATAGGCGAGCACTGCTACCAGCAGGCTACCACCACCTTGAATAAGTACTTCATGCGGCCCGTCTTCCTCCCATAAAATTGACATCCGTTCGATAGTCCAGGCCAAAATAATCATAGGGAAAAAGGTTACTGTCAGGGCCTGGCTCAACCCGAGTTTTTGGCTAATGATGCTAATCCCGGCCATGATGGCAACCACCACAATAATAACCGAAGATATTCGTGCAACCAGCAGAAGATTCAGATGTGACAGGTAGGAGCGAATAATTAATCCTGTGCCAACCACGACTAAAAAAATCAGGACGCCGGTCAGTAAAGTGGTTTGGATAAAAGCCAAGGCAATCAAAATCGGCATAAATGTACCGGAAGTACGTAACCCGACCAACAAACGCATGATAACCACTATCAATGCGCCTATGGGTATCAGCAAGATATATTTAAAAGCGTTTTGTTCTTCGATCGGGAGCGAGTAAATTGAAAAATCAATCAGTGGTGCTTTGGTGTTCTCACCGTATCTGAGTGCCAGGTCACGTGAAGCGCGGGCATTTTCGATCATGGAAAAATGTACAAGGGATTGACTGCCACCGGTGACATCAAGTAGAGATTGTCCCCCCCGCTGCCAAATAACAAAATTTTCCGGGATACCTGAGGTGCCAGTAATCGGATTGAACAACTGCCATTGGTCACTTTCATAGACCTCAATGAAACTGACTAAAGATTGTCGGCGTCGGCCGCTTTCCAGATAAAGCCCGCGCACAATACGCGCGGGGATTTCCGCCAAAGACAACAGGTCAATTGCAAGTTGCGCCTTAAATCGCTCATTATTACGTTCACCCAATAAAAGCCGTACGCTCTGTTCCAAGTCTGGAGAGTTAAGAGACTTGATCAGTTCAATTGTAAAGGTTTCGGCATTGACAGAGCGTTTCTGCACGTCGGTTACAAGGTTCAGTGCGGCGGTTTTAAAAGGTTCTTCCAGCTCAACCGGGCTGAGAGGTGTCGGGGGGTCGAAGGATTTTTTGAGATGGGCCCCCTTTTTTTCATAAACATCCAGGCGGTAAAACAGAGTTTGTTTCCCAGAGACGGCGCGTGATGTCCATTTAGCACGCCTTTCGACGGTGGCTTTCTCTTGAGAAAAACCATAGCCTGATGAGGCAAAATCCTCTTTTAGGTTGATAAAGTGAGGCGGATTATCGGGTAAGGCAAGCGAAACTACCACGGGGTCTCCGTGCGCTACAAATTCGATTTTGGCTTCTATCGTCCAAACTTGTTGCTTATCACCAGGCCAGAGGGGAAAGCCTAAAGAAAAATGTTTATATAAGATGAGACCAATGCCACTGCTGACCAGAACAAATACCAAGACGGCAAGTTTAAACCGAGGCGTCATGGTTGAACTTCCGGTTTCGTCAGAAACTGTTTACTGACATCCACGATGGCAAAATCGCTGAGAAAATTGCGCCCAATTAAAATCGGATATTCGGACTTAGTACGTTCAATCAGTGAGAAATCTATACGCTGATCAATCCCCCCCAGCACCACTCGGAGTCTCACAATAGGTCGCTTCTGTGTTTCCTCATCCAGCTCTTTTATCCGTTTATGTTTCCGGATGCGCCTGACCAACTCAATTGGTTTTCCTGTTTTTGGATGAAGAATATGAAATTTGATATAGGGTTTTCCATCACGTTCAAATTTAGTCAGATTTGTCGCAGCAAGTGAGGAAATTTCTGTTCCTGTATCAACTCTGGCGGTGAAGGTAAGGCCCGGTGGTTCCAAGAAGACTTTTTCAAGTTGGCCGATAAGGATGTGAGGTATTTCACTGTATTCAACCGTTGAAGATCTTAACGGGACTTGTCTGGATGTCTGAGTTTGTATCGGTATGGTGCTCGATAATGGGGCGGGCTTTGTGGAGTTTTGTTGAGGGTGGAGCGTTTTTCTCAGGATTTCAAGTTTACGTTTTTCCTGTTCCAATTCTTCCTTAGCGGAGGCGATCATTTCGTTTTCTTCGTCGAGTTGAGCTCGCTTAAGCTCAATTTCTTTGCGCTCTTCAGCTAATGCAGCCTGCTGCTTAACGAGCGCTTGTTGCTCCTGGATGAATTGGTTACGTTGGGCTTCCTGAGCTATGCGATATTGCGAGGTGCAACCGCTCAAGAGGCCAGCCAGCCCGATTAGCCCGATGAGGTATCGGCCTCTTGTAAATCCATAATAATATAATTTCACCATAACGAGGGTATTCAGTGCTCTTATTTAATATCTGGTGGCCATTCTGGAATGTTCCCAGCCATAAGATACCATAGTTAATTGTCGATAAGCATCTGGTTAGTTACTGAGAATTTTAAGGAGAGAGGTGTTTAGCCGAA
>JAIPFG010000191.1 GCA_021736745.1 Pseudomonadales bacterium | reverse complement strand
GACCGTAAGCAAACACTCGTTGCCTTCGAAGATATGTTTGTCTGGGGGCCCGAGGGACAAGTTGGCCGTCATACGTTCTATAAAAACAACGAGATGGCGGGTTACTGTGCGGTACTGCATGCGCTGCAACTTAAAGGCATAGATGGGCACTATGGAAATCAACGCAAAGTGATCATTTTCAGTTTTGGTGCAGTAAGCCGCGGCGCGATTTATGCCCTAAAAGCCCATGGGTTCAGGGATATTACAATATGTATTCAGCGTCCCGATCACGAGGTACGTGAAGAAGTGCTGGATTGTCACTATGTTCGCATCAGAGAGGGGTGCGAAGATGAAGCTCGCCTGTTGGTAGTGGAGCACGACGGCACCGAGCGGCCTTTGTCTCATCTGATCAATGAGTCAGACATCATTATAAATGGCACTTACCAAGATCCTAATCATCCCATTATATTCGTTAATGAAGAGGAAAAAGCATGCCTCCGACACGGCTGCCTGATCATTGATGTCAGTTGCGATGAAGGCATGGGATTCTATTTTTCAAAGCCAACCACATTCGACAATCCAATCTGTAAAATTGAAGGGATTGATTACTATGCCGTTGATCATTCACCAAATTTTCTCTGGGAGAGCGCTTCCAGATCAATTTCTGCCGCCCTAATAGTCTATTTGTCTGTTATGACTGAGGAAATAGATGGCTGGCAGAGAAATGAAACCATTCGGCGAGCCATAAATATTGCAGATGGTGTCATTCAGAAACCCGAAATATTGTCATTTCAACAACGTCATTCGCATTTCCCTCATGCAGCCATTGATACGGGACCACTGGCACTGTCGACTTAACAGGCGAATTATACAATGCCCCAATGAAAGCCTATAAACGATTCCGTTACCCGACATAAATCATCAGCCATGTCGTGTGGCTTTACCATCGTTTCTGTCCTGTTTAAGCCAAAGCCGGTGAAAACCGGTTTAACCTTCACCCAGAGCAACTACAAAAAGAAGAGTAAGGAGCCGAGAGTCAGGGTTAATGTTTGCTGGCGTGGGACCAACTAGGCTTTTAATCTCTTTATACCCAAAATTTCTCTATTTCCAGATAGATGCTTTTTTCGAATAAAGCCATGAGCCGATTGTGAGTAACACGTAAATATCGGCGATGAACATCATTTGTTCTACCTGGGTAGTCAGTTCGTAATAGAGAATGAGCACAGTACCCGAAAATAACCCCAGCAAGGACAATATAGTGATAGTGGCGGATGAGTCTGTCAAATTGCGTATCCTGAAATTAGCGTATGCCATGAGCAATGACACCAAAAGAAACGTAACGCTACCAAATTCGAGAATCACTTGCAGCGAACCCGACAGCACCAAGCCATAAGCCAGGCCAGATAAGGTGACAATCGCCGACACAGGGATATGATTGGTTCGCCTTGTTAACCGCGCAGGAAAATAACCGTCTTTGGCGATCACGGCCATTAGCCTGGAGGCACCGAACATGGTGCCGCTGATCGCGCTACTGGTTGCAAGCAAGGCACCAGCAATGACAAGGTCCGCACCCCAGTTCCCAATAATCCTGCGCGCTCCGGCTGCCAGTGCATATTCCTTGTTTTCGATTATCTCACTGAACGGAATAGCCAGTATCGCGCCGAGTGAAATGACGACATAAATGAGTATCGCTAGCCCTATGGCCGAGTAGATCGCCCTGGGTATATTTTTTTCGGGTTCTTCCATTTCATTGATGGCATGGATCACCAGCTGAAATCCCTCATAAGCAACGAAAGTGATTGCGGCAACGATGATTATATTCAACACTCTGGTATCGCCATTGTTCTTTAATAACACCGGAATGGCTGTATCGCTGTTGCTGATCAGTACGAACGAAATCGCTGCCAGGATAAACAGCTTGGTGTAGACCATAAAGTCTTCAATCCTGCCCATTCCCTTGACGCTCCAGATATTGACCAACGCAAATACCAGGATAACGCTGCCGGCCACCAGCTTGCGCAGCCACTCGCTGTCCGCCAACGCAAAGCCGCTGATTGCATAGGATGCAAAGGTGTAGGAGTACAGAGCAAGGGTACTGATATAACCAAAAATCACCCACCAGCCGATCAGCGATGCAGCGAATGGTGAATTCGGGAAGGTCTTCTTGAAAAACGAATATGTAGCACCCTCGTCTTTGTAGTACACCCCCAGCTTGATATAGGAATACGCTGCCATGGCCGCCAGCAGCCCGCCCATGACAATGGCCACCGGTGTCCAAACGCCAACCATGGACACGGACAAACCGAGTACTGAAAAAATACCGCCACCGACCATGCCGCCAAGCGCAATGGCGATCAACTCGAGAACACCTAGTGGCTTGTTGCGCTTTCTGTGGATCGAATTATTGCTATTGTTGTTAAGCATCGCTGATGGGTTACACCGGAACAGGGGCCTTATTATTGCCAATATCAGGAAAAATTGCGACTGAGAGGAAGCAGGACAGGACACCAACGACCCAAGGTGCACAAATAGAGTTGGCCGGAGAGAATGAATATTGATCGGCGACAAAAAACCCTATCAACGAACAGATACCATGAATTTTTCAAAAAACCCAAATACGCGAAGGCTGGAACATCATTTTTTAACAAAAGAATCCCCTTAGCTCCACGAGTGATTTCATGACCTCAAGACGCACGGCGCCGATTTTCGGAAATTGACTGATGAATACGAGCAGCTAGACCAAAAGATATTCCGTATCGAATCTTAAGCCGAGCCGGACTCTGGACAATACACCGAGTCACAGAGCTCCAACGGTTTTGACACCCATTAGCCCCCTCCTCAGACCGGTGGTACAACTAGAGTTGCAAAACCTTAACGACCACCTCAAATTGGAGAAGGCTAATGACTGTACCACTTTATTGCGGAATCGATTTACATTCAAACAATAGCGTCATTTCTATACAGGATAAGAACTGTAATCTGGTTTATGAGAAGCGCTTACCCAATGATTTGAGCATCATTATTCCTGCCTTGGAACCCTATCGAGAACACTTACAAGGCAGTGTTGTTGAATCTACCTACAATTGGTATTGATTGGTGGATGGACTGATGGAGGCGGGTTATCAGGTTCATCTGGCCAACCCGGGAGCGATCGTGCAATACGCAAGCATCAAGCATACCAACGACTTTACTGATGCGCGTTTCCTCGCGCATTTACTCAGCCAGGGTGTGTTGCCTACAGGGTATATTTATCCGAAGGAAACGCGCGGAGTTCAAGATCTACTGCGACGGCGCTTATTGCTGGTCAGCCAACGCAGTAGTCACCGAGCAAGCTTGCAGAGCCTGTTGGCACGCCATACTGGCAAGCGACTAAGCGAGCGAAAGCTGACTCAGCTCGATCCAGCGAGCCTTCAGGATCTCTTATCGATTCCTTATAGCAAACTAATGGCGAAAGCATCACTGTCGATGATCAACGCCCTTTCAGATGTAATAGAGCAGCCAGAAAAAGAAGTCTCAGGGCATTGCATCAAACGGCAAGATTACCGGTTGTTAACCAGTATTAACTGAGTGGGGAACTATTAGGCGCCACGGTGGCACTGGAGACTGGCACAATAGCCCGTTTTCCCGATGCGGGTCATTATGCGTCTTATGCCCGTTGCGTTGGTGCAGATAAAATCAGTAACGGCAAGAGTAAAGGACGTAATAATCGTAAAAACGGCAATCGCTATCTGGTTCTGGCATTTATGCAAGCCGCGCACATGGCGATTATTTGGGAACCTAAGATAAAGCGCTTTTATCAAAAGAAATCAGCCAAAAGTCATCTGATGGTTGCCAAGAAAGCGGTCGCGGGAAAACTGACCAGGGCGGTGTATTACATGTTGAAAAATGAGGAACGATTTGATGTAAATCGCGCTTTCAGCTAGTGGTTGCGCCGTGCCGGTAGATGAGGGTATTAAGTTGCTTCGAAGCTAGTAATTTGATTATCGCCGGTACGGCACATTATTCAGAGCGCGTTGACACCAGGTTATTGAAAGCGCCTCGGCTGTGAGCCATGATTTGGCTGGAGTCATACGAATGATAGCCATCCATTTTGTCCTTATACAATTGGACGCAAGCCGGGTACTAATTATTTTCTGGGGTAGCTTGCTACCAGGGGTGACAAACATCATCTAAGGATGCTGCTTGTCGGGGCCTTGATCCAGATGGGTGACTGAAACGCTTCCCACGGGAAGAAGTACATCGAGAGAAAGTTCAGGTGTGCAGACATAACGGGTGTCAATTAACTTACACCATCCGGGCAATAGCCTCTGGTTTTTCTATGCCCTATTGACCGGAGGGGGCTAATGGGTGTCAGTGCCATTGGAAGAGGCCACACAACAAAAGTACTCTGCCAGACCCGTTGGTTTTAATAAGTGGTCAGGGCGATCGGAGCGTTGTCGTCATCAAAATAATCGATAAACCGATTCAGCTGTTCAACATCTCCCTGTAACCGTGCTGCGCCGCTAGAGATCAACTCCTGATAGCTGGTTCGGCCGAGCAGCACCCGATCATAATCTGCTTTGTTAAGCGATAATGTGAGATCGGGCCGTTCCGGCAGTTGCGGATGAAACTGGCAAACCCCGTTTCTGATTTCCAGTCCAAAGCTTTGATCCAGATCGGTGAATTCGAACCCCAGCGTCAGTTGCACGTCCAGGGTCTGCTCCGCCTTGAGGCGGGTGATCCAGCCCTTCACCGAGACCTCCGGCGGCATGGCCGCGATAATGTCGGGCGGATAGAAAATATTGGCGGTAGCCTGTTTGGCCAGCCGAGTATCCACCTTGCCCTCTAGTTCCATTGCGGAGGTCAGGTACCAGTTACGCCAGTTGATATTCATGCTGGCGTATCCCAGGGTGCGCAGTGCGGTCGCTTTGATCAGTCTGGCTTCGCTGTCCTGCGGATCGGCGCTGATCAGGTAGCTGCTTAACTCGGCGGCCCATTGGCTTTCACCCCCGGATAATGCCTTGCGCGCTTCCTTCAGCAGGCGCTCCCGGCCGCCCATTAAGGCGATCAGTTTATCGGCTTTGGCTTGCGGCGGTAGCGGATTGAGTTTCACCGGGTCGCCTTCGAACCAGCCCAGGTAGCCGGAATAAATTTGCCTGACCGCCTGTTTCACCGTGCCGTAGTACTCCCGCAGATAGGGTTTGTAATTGGCCAGGTGCGGCGGCAACTTGACGGTCTGCACCAGCAGTTCCGGGGGCAGCCCTTTGTTCATGTAACGCACGGTCTGGTCATGCACATATTGAATGCCGTCGCGGGTCATGCGCAGCACCTCCTCGACCTTGGCCGCGCCGTAGACCGGCTGGCCGTGGGTCGGCACCAGGAAATCGGCGTTTAAGCGCCGTAACCGGTCGATACTGGCAATCCAGGGTTCCGGCTCGCGGAACTGGGTGCCCCGTAATGAATAGACATTGGGAAAGGTGGGGCCCTGCAGCACCTCGGTGTCGATCAGCACCCGGTTTTGCGGCAGGTAGACCGCCAGTTCGTCGGGTGCTTCGCTGGGTGAAAAGATAATCTCCAGCTCCACGCCGGCGATTGTGGTTTTCAGGTAGTTGTCGATCAGCCGGGTAGGGGGGATAAACGAACCCGGATTGCCGCCGCGCGCGATCGGTCCGATCCCCGCATTCATCTGCTCTTTATCCTCGGCTGGAAGAAACATGCCAAAGGTATAGCCGGCGCGTACCCCAAGAATTGTGCCCAATCGGTTACTTTCTCCCCACAGGTGTTCGGAAAAAGTGCGGTGGGCGTAGATATCGACCTGTCCGGACTTTACCTGCTCCTCCGTCACAAATGCTTTAACGCCGTCGATATGGTCGTGATGGAAATGACTGTAGATTATCGCTACCACCGGCTTACCGGTAATTTTGGCAAACTCCGCTTTAATTTCCCGGCTGGTCTCGGGGCTTAATCCGACATCGACCAGGATCACGCCACGGTCACCCTCGATCATCACTACATTGGAGATGTTCCAGCCGACGGCACTGTAAACGTTATCGGCGATTTTGTAGATTTTTTTCTTAAAATGCGCGGTGTGTTCGCGCAGTTCCGGAACAATGGAGGGGTTGACCGGCGGTAACGCCTCCATGGCGCTGGCCTGGGTTGCGCCGCCGAACAGGCTGAGGCAACAGGCGATTAATTGCTGACGATAGCGGGATCTGATTGTTTTCATGGTCATTTAAGGCTATGTGAATTTGGTCGATCGGTGGCCGGGCAGGCCCAGTGTTGCATTGCTTGAAGAAAATCGGTGGCGAGTGGGGACGGTGCCACAG
>JAIPFG010000190.1 GCA_021736745.1 Pseudomonadales bacterium | reverse complement strand
TGGCCGACCGTGCAACGATTGCCAACATGGCCCCCGAATATGGGGCAACCTGCGGGTTTTTCCCGGTTGACCAAAAAACCCTGGAGTATCTCACGCTAACCGGGCGGGATCAGGCCTGTATCGACCTGGTTGAGCACTACTGTAAAGTACAGGGTCTCTGGCACGATCATCAATCGCCTCACCCTCAGTATGCCGAACACCTGCATCTGAATATCAGCGATGTGGAAGCCAGCCTGGCGGGCCCGAAGCGGCCACAGGATCGAGTGGCCCTGCCCCAACTAAAAACCACGATGGACCAGTTTATCGAATTGGACGGCAAAGCGGGCGTACTTAATCAGGGCTTCCCTTTGCAGCGTTCTAACGAAGTAATGCATCACGGCGATGTGGCGATTGCCGCCATCACTTCCTGTACCAACACATCAAACCCTGCGGTAATGCTAGCCGCAGGACTACTGGCCAAGAAAGCGGTCACTGCCGGTTTGTCCAGAAAACCCTGGGTGAAATCTTCCTTAGCACCCGGCTCTAAAGTCGTCACGGATTATCTGGTTAAAGCGGGCCTGCAACAATTTCTGGATCAACTCGGTTTTAACTTGGTTGGCTATGGCTGTACTACCTGTATCGGTAATTCCGGGCCGTTACCGGACAACGTTGCCAACTGCGTCAATGAGAATAACTTGGTCGTCTGCTCGGTACTCTCCGGCAATCGTAACTTCGAAGGCCGGATTCATCCCCTGGTCAAAGCCAATTGGCTCGCCTCTCCCCCGCTGGTGGTCGCTTTCGCACTGGCTGGCACAACACGTATCGACCTCAGTTCAGAACCGTTAGGGCAGTCTGTCGATGGCACGGATATCTACCTTAAAGACCTCTGGCCAACCACCGCTGAAATCGAACAGGCCATGCAGTTAATCGATAAGAACATGTTTCAACAGCAATATTCACAGGTATTTGCCGGTGACGAAAGCTGGCGCACAATCACCACAGCCACAGACAAAACTTATCCGTTTTCGGCTGATTCCACCTACCTACAATTACCGCCATTTTTCGAAGAAAAATACACCAACACAGAGAAGAAAAACCTCAATGGCGCAAGGATTCTCGCTATTTTGGGTGATTCCGTCACAACCGATCATATTTCACCGGCGGGTAGCATTCCAACCAACAGCCCTGCGGCGGATTATTTGCGAAGTAAAGGTGTCAACGAGTCAGACTTTAACTCCTTCGGCTCAAGACGCGGGAACCATCAGGTAATGATGCGCGGGACCTTCGGCAATATCAGAATACGCAACCAAATGGTTCCTGGTGTCGAAGGGGGTTATACCCGCATCGCCGAAACCAAAGAGCCCGTATTTATCTACGATGCCGCCATGCACTATCTCGAAAAGAACATTGCCACCGTTGTTTTTGCCGGCAAAGAATATGGCACCGGTTCCAGCCGTGACTGGGCCGCCAAGGGAACATTACTATTAGGTGTTAAGGCTGTTATTGCCCAAAGCTTCGAGCGTATCCATCGCTCCAATCTCATCGGTATGGGGGTGTTACCAGTACAGCTTCCCGCCGGGGTGACGGTGGCTTCTTTGGCGCTTACCGGAGATGAAGCGATTGATATTATTGGACTGGACAAACAACTCCAGCCGAAGCAACACTTTCAGTTAGTTATTCATGCTGGCAACGCTAAAAAACAGGAACTTGAGGTCCAATCTCGTCTCGATACCGCCATGGAAGTGAATTACTATTTAGCCGGGGGCATTTTGCCTTTTGTTTTGAATCAGCTCTAGGGTATGCCAGTGAAATATCGTATCGAAAAAGACAGTCTTGGCGCCGTGAAAGTACCGGCAAAAGCGCTTTATGGCCCACAGACTCAACGCGCTGTGGAAAACTTTCCGGTCAGTGGATTACCAATGCCTCGGGCCTTTATCCAGGCATTAGGGCTAATTAAAGCCTGTGCGGCCAGCAGTAATGCCCAACTAAAGCAAATCAGCAAATCCACCGCCAAGGCGATTCGTCTGATTGCACTGGATATTGCCGCTGGCAAGTATGATGCGGAGTTTCCCGTGGATGTGTTTCAGACCGGTTCCGGTACCAGCACTAATATGAATATCAATGAGGTGATTGCTACCCTGGCCAGCAAGAAGCTGGCAAAGCCCATTCATCCCAATGACCATGTAAATCTCGCCCAAAGCAGCAACGATGTGATTCCCTCAGCTATCCATGTCAGCGCTACGATACGCCTGCACAAAGGACTCTTACCGGCCCTGCAACACCTGCAACAGACCCTTGAGAAAAAAGCCAAAACACTCAAAACAGTCATCAAAACCGGGCGTACGCATTTGATGGACGGGATGCCCTTAACCATGGCCCAGGAATTGGGCGCTTGGTCGGCGCAAATTGAACATTGCCAGCAACGTCTCACCGATTGTCTGCCACGATTGAGCCTGCTCGCACAAGGCGGCTCGGCCGTAGGAACCGGAGTCAATGTACATCCGAAATTTGCCAGCACTTTTGCCGCCGAGTTATCAGAATTGACGGGGATCGAATTCGAACCAAACCCCTCGTTCTTTGAAGCCTTAAGTTGTCAAGATACCAGCGTGGAATTATCAGGCCATTTACGCGTGGTTGCCATCGCCATCATGAAGATCGCTAATGATTTACGCTGGATGAATAGCGGCCCGCTTTCGGGGCTAGGTGAGATTGAGTTGGAACCGGTACAACCGGGAAGCAGCATCATGCCGGGCAAAGTTAACCCAGTCATTCCGGAGTCCGCTACGATGGTCGCCGCGCAGGTGATAGGCAATGACGCCACCATCGCTATTGCCGGGCAATCGGGTAATTTTCAGTTAAACCTGATGTTGCCGGTCATTGCCTATAACTTATTGCAAAGCATCGAATTACTCACCAACACTTGCCATTTATTAGCTGATAAGGCCATTGCGACACTCAAAGTTCGCGAGCAAAATATAAGGAAAAACCTGAATCAAAATCCTATTTTAGTGACGGCCTTAACCCCGGTTTTGGGCTACGCCAAAGCGGCCGAAATCGCCAAACAAGCCTTTGCACAAAATCGCTCTATTCTTGATGTTGCCGAAGAGTCAACCACCATATCACGTCAGGAACTTGAGTCCTTGCTTGACCCGAAAAACATGATTTAATCTTTCAGATTAATTTGTTTTTATACTCTTTGTTTTCAATAAGATATGATTCATTTTTAATCGACAATCTAAGATTTATTTTGAATATTCCACTGCCGATAAGAATTAACAGAAAAACAGCATAAAACAACCCGCAACAAGTAAACCCTTCCACTGGGCATTCCCTTCATATTTTTAAACTATACCCTCTTACCCATTTCAACATCCGGCAACACCCGCAACGGCATGGTATCGCTATCGAGTTTAATCACCAATGATGAATCGACACGCACACCACTACCGGCATAAACGCCCGCAGCCGTAAAAGTGCTCAGCTGAACGTTGTACCCCCCAATCACGGGAAGTCTGAAAAACTCTTGATAAATCGTATTCTGATTTTCAAATCTTCCCTCGGTACCCTCCACCAACTGATCGTGTTTATCGAAAATGCTGATATTTAGTCCTGCACGGCCGGCAATGGGCTTAGCGACATAACCCTGCGCTTGCAAATCGTCGGACAGGTTGAAGGAGGAATTCAGCAAATAGGCATGGTTGGGGAATAGAGTCCAGAGAACCGGTAGAATAGCCTTGTTGCTCGGAATTAACGTCCACAGGGGCTCAAACACCATCACCTCTTTACGCAACAGCACATCGACCAACCGTGGCGCTCCCGCATGACGCTGACCCGCCGGATAGTGATTGAGCTTTTCTTCATCGTCTTCGCATTCGGCACGAATCTGATCCAGTGCTGTTTCCCAAGCCCAGGTTTTCCAAACCCAGCGAATTCTAACGCCATCCGCATCGAGAATATTGCCCTCCTCATCCCAGCTCAGGCCCGCCACGCCATGGATTATCTTGCTGCGAATGCCCGCTTCTTCCATCGCTTCCTGCATAAACAGGGCGTGATATGTTTCTTCAAGATCACGATCCTGCATGATATGCAGAATATCTTGGTTGATGCCACTGGCTTTCCAGGCATCGCGTAGCTCCTGATGCAGGAACTGTCCCGGATCACGTCCCAGGTTGCAATCAAAATGTTTGGCCCACTTACCCTGAATTTTTCCACACTCAATATGACAGGATGCCGAATCACAATTGTATTCGTAAACTTTTATCCCCCGTTCAGACAAGGAAAAATCGAACCGGCCGGTAATCATCTGATGGCGCCGGTTATTCCAGGATTGGCGGATTTTTCCCCACAGGGCTCGAGGAATATTGAAATTCTCCAGGAGATCGGGGTCGCGTAACACATAGTCCGTGGCATGCATAAAAAGTTGATGCAATTCATTTGTCGCGCGTTTGAGCTCTGCGTTAGCGGTTTCAGAAATACAAAAATATTTGTATTGGTCAGTGTCAACACCGGTCATCCGGTGTCCGTGCATAAACGCAACGTAGGCGGCCTCGTCCGGGTTTGCAATATTCAACCATGAACGTTCCGCTTGACCATGATTCGGCACCTCCCGCATTTGCGCATTAAGGAGGCGCTTATCCAACTCCGGGAATCTTTCGGCGTAACGATCATCCTCCGTCTGTATAACCCAACCCCGAATACTGGCATCGCCAAATGAACACTCCAGCCAATATTCCCCGGAATCGGTCACCTTCGCTTTGATTTCGCGCGCATAGTCATGGCCATTAGGCCAAACTCTAAACCCCACATTCTGTTCGGCAAAGCGCGTATAATGCTCCGTAACTTCCGTTACCACCGCGACATGCCCCGTATCTTCAAACTCACCCCCTTCGTCCCAGATTAACAGACAACCCGGTTCCGGATGACGTTTCGAACCATTACGAAAGGCGTGCAAGGGTAACCGTTTGTTTTCGTGGGCGACTCGTACGGAGGGCAGCCGAAAGATATCGTAAGCCATTGCCACGTCATCGAAAATATACCCCTTATTCAAATACATCCAGCGCCGCGCAAACTCAACACATTGCCACTTATAGCCCATGTAAATACCATCGACATAGCTACGATAGGCATGACGGTCAGGCAATTGTTCATCGTCGGCGGTGTCGTAATCGGAGCAATAAACCGGCACATTGCCAGGAGCCATGCCCAGAAGTTCACCAAATTTGGCCTGCGGATTCAGTGTTTTTTCTTGCATTTTGACCTCAGCATTAATCAGCGTGCAATGTACAACACTACTCTCGTTTGTGAATAGAGTGCAGTCATCATGTTTTGGTGGTTCTAGCCTGATAATCCAGGAGCGATCACGATAATAAAAATTCTCTCATTAGAGGCCTGCTAAAGTTGGTTGCCGATTACGGCTCTTATCTTTCTCCGAACAACGAATTACAACCTCCCCTACAGCAATCATACTGACAGCTCCTAGCAATACTGGCCATTGAATACCTTCACCGGGGGTATAAACAAACAGTGCTATGGTCAACAGCAAAACCGATATACAAGTGTAGGCAAGTAAACGGGCGACGAACAATTGACCGGGAATGGCAAATGGCCGAACACGACTTCCATCGACGACACGCATTTTGATGAAGGCCAGTAACATACCGATATAGGGCAACAGGAATATGATTGCGCTGAAGGCAAAAAGCGACCAGAACAAATCTTCGTTCGATCCGGCCATAAAACCATACATCATCAAGAGCACCGTACTGACGACGCCCATTGCCACCGCCGCACCAACCGGGGTACCGCGGGTTTTACTTTCAACGGCAAAGAAAGCAGGCAATTCACCTTCCATGGCCGCTTCAGCGGCTGCACGATTACAACCCAGCGCCCAGGTGACACCATTGGAAAAGAAGGTATAAAGCGCACCTATGCCTAACACCAAAGCAAACACGCTCCCTGCTTCAGTGGCGCCAAAGAACAGGTAAAGGGTATCCATCAAACCCTCAACCAGATTGATTTTTCCGGCAGGAATTGCCGCTAGTACAGCAATGGTTGCCAAAGTATAGAGCACAATGATAATGAGTCCGGAAATAAAAATTGCGCGTGGCACATCATGTGCCGGATTTTTCATTTCCGCGCTGCCCGAACTCACCAACTCAAAACCCAGCATGCCGTAAATAATCGCCGGAATATATTGCAGACCGGAGCCCCAACTGGGGGTCAAGGAAGCGAAGGTTAATTCGTTGGCCATACCATGAGCCTGAGTGTAAATGAAAGCACCCATAATAATGGACAGGAAGACTACCACTTTAAACATAGCGCCCATGTTAGGCACCCATTTACCCACATCCAGGGTGATAACATTAACGAATACCGCGAACCAAGTCAGGCCTATACCTATCGCGATTTGCCAGGTGAGGGATAAC
>JAIPFG010000189.1 GCA_021736745.1 Pseudomonadales bacterium | reverse complement strand
TTTTGGTCCTGTCGCCGCCGTGATTAAGGCCAACGATGACAAGGAAGCATTGGCGATTGCCAATGACAGTGATTATGGGTTGAGCTCTGCGGTAATCACCAATGATTTACAGAAAGCGATGGCTATTTCGCGCGGAATTGAATCCGGTATGTGTCATATCAACGGACCAACGGTGCGTGATGAGGCGGTTGTTCCCTTCGGTGGTATCAAGCATTCAGGGATGGGGAGGGAGGGGGGGCGTTATGCCATGGAAGAAGTGACTGAAGTGAAATGGGTGACTATCCAGCAGGGACAACAACAGTATCCTTTTTGACAGAGTAGAAGCGTTTGATAAAAAATTTATTACAGATATGTACTATGTGAATATTGAATACAGTCGGGGCGATTAATGCGCTGCGCCTGATGTAACGAAAATAAGCGCCTCTGTACGAAATAATTTCCTGAGATTACCAATTGCAAATTCAATGTGGATATCGGAACCTTCAACCAGGGGGAATCCCTGCAACATAGATAAAAGTATAACGGCTTTTTCACGCCGTGTTTTTTCTGACTGACCGAGGGTCAAAGGTTTGATTAACTCATAGATAAATTTACTATAGACAGTTGTCATGTGGTCGCGACATTTTGCCGCAAAGGCGTCATGGTTCGCTTGCGCCCACAATTCAAATTGCAGTCCTCGTATAAAAGGCGTGGTATTTTCTTCAAGACTATTATCTACAAAAGCCAGGAATCTATCCTCTGCCGATAAATTATGATTCTCGATAACCTTTGTGGCGCTTTCAATATCGTGTTTTAGGCGCTGTTCAATCACAGATTGAAATAGAATGTCCTTAGTCTTGAAATAGTACTGAACGTTCCGAAGGGTAATGCCTGCTCTGTCCGCAATATGCCGCATGGTGAATTTGCTGTAGCCTTCATACGCCAGGATATCTGTCGCAACCTTAAGTATTTCCTGAACTCTTTTTTTCCCTTTACCATGTACGGCGGTACCTGGTGCCAAGTCTCTAATTTCAGAAGTATCCATTGCAAACGTTTCCTACAGTCAATAACGAGAGTGTTTCGGTGAGCTGATCGAGAATACAGGCAAAAATTAATTAGTCAATTGCAACATTTATCCTTGCTTTGGCTTAGTCGTCGTTCATTTTCTATTTGTCCATATTTAATCAGGCCTGTTTGTATAAGCATTTATTAACGGAGTTAGCTTTATTTTGAAGGCGAGAACAAAAAGCTTGACCAAAATTAGTCATGAGACTAATATAAAATACGTCATATGGCTAAAAATATCAATGATGCGATATGAGGAATAAAGGTCTTCCAGCTTATACCGAAGATAAGCTTTGTGGCGTATCAATTTCGTGAGAGGAATCTAAAGGGGCGTTTAAGATGGGTATTCGTATAAAGGGCAATAGATATAAAGGCATATATGCTGCTTTGTTTGGGGTGATCCTGATGGATCAGTCGGTAGCAGAGGTTAATGAAACAACTCCGATGAGGTTGGAGGAAATTATCGTCACCGCGCAAAAACGGCAGGAATCTTTGCAAGATGTCGGAATTGCTGTGACGGCATTTTCAGGTGATGAAATTAAAAAACTGAAGCTGACGAGCAGTGTGGAAATCGCAGCCCAGACACCGAATTTAAATATTAACCAAGCTTTTGCGAATAGCGTACCGCAAATATTTATTAGAGGCGTTGGCTTGAAAGACCCGAACGCTAATGCGACCGGTGCTGTCGGTATATACGTGGATGACGTAAACCTGGTTTCGCCAATGGCATTAACATTTCAATTATTCGATATTGAGCGGGTTGAAGTTTTAAAAGGGCCGCAGGGTACATTATACGGTCGAAATACGACGGGTGGTGCGGTCAAATTTATCTCCACCAAACCCACCGAAGAGCTAGAGGGTTATTTGCGGGCAGGTTTCGGTAATTACAGTTCATTTCAGTTTGAAGGTGCTGTCTCCGGTCGGTTGACGGAAAATCTGAACGGGAGAATTTCTGCTGTATCCAATAAAGCGGATGGCTTTCATGATAACCGAGTAACAGGTCATGATCTGGGAGATACGGATGCTCAGGCGATAAGAGCATTATTTGATTGGCAGATATCAGACAACGTCGATGCGCTACTCAATATTCACGGAGGCAGGACAGATACGTCCAGTGTCCCTTTCGAACACAGTGGGCGGGTGGATCTGGCTGGAAGCCCTTGCGATCCGAGAGCAGCGACTTGCTTTGATTTTCTTGGCTACCGAGATAGCGATAACGATATTTATGATCACGATATCGATTTTGAAGGAAAAACTGAGCTGGATAATGCCGGTGCTTCGTTAGAGGTTAATCTGGATTTCACGGACTTTCAGGTAACCTCAATTAGTGCCTATGAAAACTCCAAAAGAAAGCATCGGGAAGATGCAGATGCTTCGCCTAATAACGTACTGAACACCTATTGGGATGATGAGAATAAGCAGTTTTCTCAGGAGATTCGGATAAGCTCTAAATCCGAATCCGCCTTTAGCTGGATTGTTGGTGGGTTTTATTCAAAGGAAGAGAATGATATCTCCAACCAGTACGATTTTTTTCGTGGATTTCGTGAGCTGGTAGAGGCTGAGGACCCCATTGCCTTTCCCGGCGGGTTTGATCCCGATGGCGTTAACTCCCTTGGTGTAACCCCTTTCTATGTTGATCAGTGGTTTTCACAGGAGGGTGAAAGTTATGCATTGTTTGCTCATACCCAGTGGGATTTTAGTGATAGGTTCTCACTCATAGCCGGCATTCGCTATACCGAGGAAGAACGGGAAATGGAGCAAATTACCGCGTTTGTAGAGCCTACGTTTGCTTTTCCGATCGTTCCGTTTTACAGCGACGATAAAGACTTTGACAACCTTTCAGGAAAATTAGGCATCGAATTTAAACTCAATGAAGATTGGCTCTTTTATGGCAATGTCAGCACAGGTTTCAAGAGTGGAGGGTATAACGGAGCGCTTGTTTTCGACACGGCTTCTCTGAAACCATTTGATGAAGAGACATTGACCAGCTATGAGATAGGTTTTAAATCAACCTTACTTGGTGGTCGGGCTCGTTTAAATGTTGCTGCCTTCCATTACAAATATGAAGACATGCAACTCTTTACTTTTGCTAGTGTCGGCGGATTACCTGTACAGGTTTTGGATAATGCCGGTGAGTCAAGTATTACTGGTTTTGAAGCAGAGTTGGACGTCCTGTTAACTGAGCGCCTTGATATTCGATTGGGCCTTGGATTGCTTGACACAGAATTGGATAAATACGACACGGCTATTTCCGGTGGCGACTTATCTGGAAATGAATTGGTGCTCTCTCCTGAAGTCAGCTTTAACGGCAGAGTGCGATACGAATGGCCGTTAAATGAACTGGGAACTCTGGCAATACAAACGGATTTTAATTATCAGGATGATGTTTTTCTGACGCCGGACAACTCTACCTTGCTATCTCAGGAAAGTTTTTGGCTATGGAATGCTCGCGTCTCTTTTGTCAGCATCGATGAACGCTGGAATATTTCCGGCTGGATTAAAAATATCGAAGATAAGGAGTACCTCGCGGAGGCTTATGACTTTTCCTCCAATGGCTGGGATTTGTTGATCCATGGGACGCCGCAAACCTATGGAATAGATGTTACTTTCTCATTTTAGCGGTTTTCAGCTTTTGTGAGAAAAATTTCCTCCCTCTTCTCATTGGCCCAATTAGTCATTGAGAAACTTTGACTCTCCGGCCTTTTGGCCGGGGAGCTTTTTAACCAGCACATTGGTGTGACAATGCATAACGATGAATATGAATTATACGATTTAAAGGTCGAAGTCATTTCCAGCGATGACGGTAAACCCATGGTGTGCCAGCATCTGTTGGGCGATTATTTTACAGTGACGGACGACGATCTCATTGAATTCCCGCCCGGTGTTCGTTTCCCGATGTTTTCACTGGCGGCAATCCTGCCGTTGTTACCGGCCAAACAGCGTGAAACGCACAAGAATGACTGGATGACGACAGATGCGATTATTGCCTGTCCGGATCCAAACTGTGGCGGACGCTTTTTAATTACCCGAGGGGCTAAAAAAGTTTATCGCCATTGCGAACAAACAGTGACAGAACTCTCGAAGGACTGACTTACGGTTGGCTATTAGGTAAAGAGGATTAAAAAATGACGGTTGAAAGAATACAAGTGCGCCCTGACTTTGATTTGTGTCGCATGCCTAAGGGTAATTGGCAGATCGCGGATGACCATAGTGATCGTAAATTTAGCGAGCAGGCAATTAACAATGATTTAGCGATGTACGTGCATGCAGGTATCGACACCTTTGTCTGCGGAGACATTTATGCAGGGGTGGAGGAAAGGCTCGGCAAGTTCAGGAAGTTCTATCGCCAATTGAGAGGGGCTGACGCGGCAAACAAAATTAAAGTGCTGACCACTTACGTGCCCTACTTCCTGGATGAGGATGCGTTAAGGAAACATAGTAAATCGGATGTTGAAAAAACGATAAACCGTTCCCTCAGCCGCCTCCGGCAGGAGCGCCTTGATCTTGTACAGATGCATTGGTGGAACTATGACATTCCCGGCGCCGTTGACATGGCGATTTGGCTGAAGGAATTACAACAGGAAGGTAAAATCCACCATATTGGTGCGACCAACTTTGACGTACCGCACATGCGACAGTTTTTTGAAGCAGGAGTGGATGTTGTTGCCCATACCCTGCAGTACTCATTACTGGATAGTAGGCCCCTAAACGGTATGGTTGATCTCTGCCGTAAAAATGATTGTTATTTACTTTGTTATGGCGTACTTGGTGGTGGGCTCATTAGCGAAAAATGGCTTGGTATTCCCGATCCGGGTGGTCCCTATCTGGAAAATGTATCGCTGGATAAATACTATCGCATTATTCAGGATATGGGTGGTTGGGGTTTGTTTCAGGAGTTACTTCAAGTTCTACAGCGCATAGCAAAAAAGCATCAGGTCAGCATAGCCAATATCGCTTGCCGATACATGCTTGATCAGGATCAGGTAGGTACGATTAATATAGGTGCGCGTGACGCTAACCATCTCAAAGATAATTTACGGGTATTTTCCATTCAGCTTGATGACGAGGATGTGGCGAACATCAAACAGGTGCTTGCTAAAAAGACTGGTCCGTTAGGAGATGTTTACGGAGTAGATCGAGAGGAAAACCGGGATGCGTTGGAAGAGGTCAAAACAGAGTATTTTGATGTGGAAAATGGGCAGTTGGTCAAGAAAACACGTGCCCCTGTCATATTGACGGGTGATGCAGCTTATGGTCATCATATTCATCAGAAATAGTAACAATAGTTGATAGTCGTTTAAACCTTGTGTTTGAGTTGGCCTGCGATGATTAAAAGACCGCCTGAAAACCCCATTGATAAAATATCCGTTTATATTGCGGCTGGCCTGATATCCGGCTGTGGCGCGCTGATGTTTAATGTGATGCCAGCGTTTGTAGGGGCGATGGCGCAAACGCTGGCCTACGATGAGTCGGAGCTTGGGGATATCGTTGCCGCCTTCAATATTGGCTTTACCGCGGTGGCGTTATGCGCTGTGTTCTGGGTTCGCAAAATCAATTGGCGAATCGCCGCTATGCTGGCGATTATTTTGGCGGTAGCCGGATTACTGGCCATGTCACTGACCGTCAAATACACCACTATCCTTTTGCTCATGGCTACGGTTGGAATAGCAATGGGCGGTCTCTATGCGCTGGTAATGGCCATCTTAGGGGACAGCGATAACCCCGACCGGGCATTCGGTCTGAAATTAGGGTTAGAGACGCTTCCCGGCGCGGCTCTCCTGTTCTTGATGCCCGCATTAATTGTTCCTGTTGCCGGGTTTTCGGGTGCGCTTTATGTGATGGCTGTAACGCTCATCTTATTGGGAATTGCGAGTTTTTTCTTACCTTCCCGTGGCGTAAAAGGGCGAGAGTTAAAGACGGTGACCAACCCAAATCAGCACAAAAACGGCAGCGCTATCTTGCCCTTACTTGGGTTGACGGCAAGCTTGGTTTTTTTTACAGGTATCACCGCATCCTGGGCTTTTCTCGAGTTACTTGGCGCAGCCAAAGGGTTGCCGCATGAATCGATAGGTAGCGTCTTGGCAATAGCCTTTGTCATCTGTGGGATTGGTGGTTTTGTTGCTGCGGCATTGGGTGACCGCTATGGTCGTCAGTTGCCCTTAATTGTCATTATTGTGATTAATTGCACAGGACTTTTCTTGTTGGGCACATTTACTGAAATTGAAGAATATGCCGTTGGCGCCAGCCTATTTTTGTTCAGCGTTAATTTCACCCTTGCTTACACATTCGGTTTGACCGCAGAAGTTGATGTAGGAGGAAGACTGGTTGTGCTTTCTGCGGCGGGTTTGTCCATCGGCGCTATTATCGGTCCAGCGGCCGCCGGTCCCTTATTGG
>JAIPFG010000188.1 GCA_021736745.1 Pseudomonadales bacterium | reverse complement strand
GGGCGCAGCCGAAGGGCGTATCCGCCAGAAAATGATCGAAGAAAATTTGCTGGATGCGGTCATCGGCCTGCCGGGCAACCTGTTCCCGACCACCAACATTCCGGTGGCGATTCTGGTCTTTGACCGCTCCCGTGAAAAAGGCGGCGTTCGTGAAGAATGCAAAAACGTCTTCTTTGTCGATGCCAGCCGGGAGTTTGTCTCCGGAAAAAACATGAACACCCTCTCGGAGGCGCATATTGACAAGATCATGGCAACCTACGCAGCCCGGGCTGAAGAAAAGAAATACGCCTATGTGGCCGACCTCAAAGAGATCAAGGAAAACGACTTCAACCTTAATATCCCCCGCTATGTGGATACCTTTGAAGATGAAGAGGAAATCGATATCGATGCGGTGCAGGTGGAAATTGACGATCTGGAAAAAGAGCTCGTGGAAGTCCAAAAGCAAATGGCGGAAAAACTTCAGCAGATTCAGAGGTAACCACGGATGAACACGGATAGACACCAAAATAAAACATTTGAGGAACTTAAGCGCCCCGGAGATGGTGAGATGATCGAACAAGCACTGGTACCAATGGAACATCTTCAAAAAATGATTTTCACCATTCGCGGTGTGCAGGTGATGGTGGATAGTGATTTGGCAACTGTGTATGGCGTTGAAACAAGAGCACTGAATCAAGCAGTTAAACGAAATATTGATCGTTTCCCTGAGGCTTTCAGGTTTCAGCTCTCAGAAGAGGAAAAAGAACAACTGGTCGCAAATTGCGATCAGTTCGACTTGAGATCACAAATTGTGACCTCAAGTGGGCAAGGAAATTCTTTAAGATCACAATCTGTGACCTTAGAGAATCAACGCGGAAAGCATAGAAAATACCTCCCCTATGTCTTCACCGAACAGGGCGTATCCATGCTCTCTGCCGCTCTGCGTAGTGAAACTGCCATTAAAGTCAGCATTCAGATTATCAATGCCTTTGTCGAAATGCGGAAATTCATTCAGCACAACGCCAACATATTCGCCCGCCTTGATTTAGTCGAACGCCGTCAAATTGCCTTTG
Source organism: Pseudomonadales bacterium (assembly GCA_021736745.1). Lineage (GTDB taxonomy): Bacteria > Pseudomonadota > Gammaproteobacteria > Pseudomonadales > IMCC2047 > JAJFKB01. The sequence goes on along the minus strand of JAIPFG010000188.1, from coordinate 5,391 downwards.
AATCGGATACAGAGAAAAACTTCGAGAAAATTTTCCAGGCACTCGAAGCCAATGAACCTCCACGACAGGGCATCTTCTACAATGGACAGGTTTATGACGCTTACGCGTTTGTCGCTGATCTCATTCGTAAAGCAAAAAGCAATCTGGCTCTCATTGATAATTATGTCGATGACTCCGTGTTGACGCTTCTCAGTAAACGAAAAAAAGATGTTAAGGTAACCATTTATACCAAAATAATTTCTAAGCAGCTTGCCTTGGATTTGAAAAAGCACAACGACCAGTATCCGCTTATCGCAATTGAAACCTTTAAAGAAGCCCATGACCGTTTTCTGATTATAGATGAAAGCGAGATTTACCATATCGGTGCGTCACTCAAAGACCTCGGCAAAAAATGGTTCGCTTTTTCGAAGTTCGAAACTGGAGCACTTAAAATGTTAACAAAACTGGGAAGGAACCACGGATGAAAACGAATAATAATGCTGAATGCTTAGTGCTGAATGATGAATGATGAATTCAAAGATAACCCATCACTCATCATTCATAACTTATCATTCAGCGAAGCCGCCTTGCTCAAGGAGATTCAGCGATGAATGATGGTTGGAAGAAAGACACACTTGGTCACCATATTGAATTGTTGACTGGATACCCATTTAAAAGTACCGAATACTCGGAGGGCGAAAAAGCAATTCGTCTATTGCGGGGTGATAATGTGGTCCAAGGCTCCATCCGCTGGGAAGGTGTCAAACGCTGGGATGGCCCGCTTGACAATAAGATTCAACGATATTCGCTTGCTGTGGGTGATTTTGTGATCGCTATGGATCGCACTTGGGTAAAACCTGGCTTAAAAGCGTTAATCACAACAGATGAAGATACTCCATCTCTGCTTGTTCAACGTGTCGCACGTTTGAGAGTAAAGAAAAGTTTGCAAATACAGTTCCTGCCCATGCTTATAAGAAGTCATAGGTTTGAACAGTATGTGAAAGGAGTACAAACAGAAACCGCAGTTCCACACATAAGTCCGAATCAGATAAAGGATTTTCCCGTTATATTGCCCCCGCTACCCGAGCAAAAAGCCATTGCTGAAGCGCTAACTACGTCACAGCAAGAAATCGACCTGCTGAAGCACCTCGCAGATAAATACAAAACCCAGAAACGCGGCCTGATGCAGAAGATGCTCACCGGCGAATGGCGGGTAAAACCGGAAATCGTTAACCAATACATGGAGGCGTAATCATGAAGATAAAACAACTCCATATCAAGAATTACAGACTCCTTAAAAACGTTTCCCTCAGTCTATCAGATACCACAACAGTTGTTGTCGGGCGGAACAACACCGGAAAAACCTCACTTACAGAAATTTTCAGGAGTTTCCTTTCGGAAAATTCCAGGCTGAAGTATGAGGACTTTAGTATGTCGGCGCTTGATGAGTTCGAAAGAGCACAAGTTGCATATACTGAAGGGCAAGAAGAGCCAGATGTTAGAAAGCTTATTCCATCTATTGAGTTGGAAATCCTGCTCAACTATTCGGACAATCAGGACGAATACGGTGGGCTGGGAGATTTCATACTCGACCTTGATGAAAACCAAAACGAAACCAAAATTTTAATATGTCATCAGCTAAAAGATGGTAAAATCAAACCGTTCTTTGATGGGCTTGATTCATCAAATTCAGCAAGCTATTACAAAGATCTCAAAGAGCAAATCGCTAATCTTTTTGAAACTAACGTATTTGCAATTGATCCATCGGATGACACAAATCGCATTGCTGTTGATTTTGCAAAGGTAAAACGAGTGCTTCTCGCAGACTTTATCAATGCACAGCGCGGTCTCGATGATGAAACCCATAATGAAAAGGATGTATTAGGAAAATCACTCGGGAATATATTCAAGAGTGCTTCATTGGAAAGTGCCCCAGATGAATTTAAATCAAAATCTGCTGGAATTAATACGGTCATTGATGAATTACAGACAAAAGTCGACACAGACTTTCAAGGAAAACTAAAGGAGTTACTTCCTTCACTTACCTTATTCGGCTATCCGGGACTTGGTGATCCTAACCTAAGTGCGCAAACGGATTTGAATGTGACGTCGCTCCTCAAGAGCAATACAAGAGTTTTTTATCAAAAAAGCGACCAGTTTACGCTTCCGGAAACATATAACGGGCTCGGCTTTAGGAATCTAATATACATCTTGTTTCGGATTTATGAGTTCTTCCGTATTTTCCAGACAGCTAAGGAAGAACCCAACGGCCACATAGTTTTCATCGAAGAACCTGAAGCCCACCTTCATCCGCAGATGCAGGAAGTTTTTATCCGGCAACTCGATGATATTGTCCGTCAGTTTGAGAAAATCCTGAACAATGGTAAACAGTGGCCCGTACAATTTGTAGTAAGCACACACTCTACACACCTTGCTAACGAAGTTGATTTCAGTAAGGTTCGCTACTTCCTGTCCAAAGACGACAATGGAACAAAAGTTAAAGACCTGAGCGCAGTTTTCAATCCTTCCACGGAAAAAACTGACCGAGATTTTGTACACAAGTACATGACCCTTACAAAATGCGATCTTTACTTTGCAGATAAGGCTATCCTGGTTGAAGGGGCAACAGAACGAATCCTTATGCCAGAGATAATCAAAAAAATTGATGAGAAGCAAGGGACTGAGCTTCGTAGAAATTATATGTCTACGGTTGAAATTGGCGGAGCATATGCTCAACGCTTTTTCAAATTTCTTGATTTTCTTGAATTGCAGACATTGGTTGTCACGGACATCGATTCCGTGAAGTCGGAAATAAAAAAGGATAAAAACGGTGTGGATCGAACCAGTTACACTGCTTGTTCAGTGAGTGATGGGTCACACTCCAGCAATTCCGGAATTTCCAATTGGTTAGGCGGCGATGGTTATATGGAATTGGCTATAATTCGTGGAAAGGACGACGTGGACAAAATAAAGGGAAAACGTCGCTTATCTTTCCAAATACCGGAGGAGAGCCAAACTGCATGCGGTAGAAGTTTTGAAGATGCATTTATTCTGGCAAACCGATTACTCTTCGAACTCAAAGGTGACGATGACCTATCTCTTGAGGAAAATGCACTTGAGAAGGCGTGGAAAATCGGAAATTCAAGCAAAGCAGACTTTGCAATAGAGTATGCCATTGAAAAAACAGAGTGGAGCGTACCCAAGTATATTGAAGACGGATTAGTCTGGTTGGCAAATAACGCTGAAGCTGATGAAGAAAATGGTGATGGGGGTAAAGAATGAGCAACACAAGCCCAGCCCTTGATGCAGCACGGCAAGCATCTAAAGAAATGTTTGAGGCGATAACCTCCAATACTTGTTTTCGAGTAGAAGCTGGTGCAGGAGCAGGAAAGACCCATTCCCTTATTGAAGCATTACAGTATTTAATAGAGAACAGATCTGGAGATTATGAAAAGCGAGGCCAGCAGATTGCCTGTATAACCTATACGAATGTCGCCGCCAACGAGATTAAGGAGCGGACAGACAACCATCCCATAATATTCACAGACACTATCCATGCGTTCTCCTGGAGCCTCCTTAAAGGCTTCCAGCCTACATTGAGAGCTCTTATTCCTGAACTGAGCGATAAGTGGGCAACTCGAATAAAAGAAGCCGGAGGTATTAAATCACAAAAAGTAATCTATGACCTTGGGTACCCTAAAGCCGATGAAAATAACATTGAGCTTCATCATGATGATGTCATTAAATTGATGACAAAGCTTCTCGAAAAACCAAAGTTTAAATCAGTGCTAAAGAGCAGATATCCGATCTTGTTCATTGATGAATATCAAGACACCAACATTGAACTCGCAGAGTCACATGTTTCAAATCTCATTGTAAATCCATCGGGTATGCTCATTGGATTGTTTGGCGACCACTGGCAGAGAATTTATGGGTCCAAAGCATGTGGCCTTATTAAAAACGAGCATGTTCAGGAGATTGGAAAAAACGCAAATTTTCGCTCGGACAAGAATATTGTTGAATGCTTAAACCGAATGAGACCTGAACTTCCACAATACGAAGCTAACCCGGATTCCAATGGAGAAATTATTGTATTTCACTCTAATGAATTTGACGGAGTCAGAAGAACACAAAACCATTGGCAGCAGGATTTGCCGGAAGAGGATGCACACTCTTATCTTGAGAGGGTGATTAGCGACTTAAAGGCTCAGGGCTGGGGGGTTGAAGTAGACAACTCCAAAATCTTGATGCTGACAAATAATGTTTTGGCGGCTGAGCAGAAGTACCGCAATCTAATCGGATGCTTTAGAGATACGGATGACTATCTAAAGAAGAACGACCACTATATAAAGTTCTTCCTAGATACAGTAGAGCCTTTATGTGATCATTTCTCAAACGGCCACTATGGGGAAATGTTCTCTGTTTTAGGCAATGATCATCCGAGACTTGCCCGTAAGAAGGATAAAGTAGATTGGTCAACTAATCTTAAGCGCCTCATAGAACTTCGGAGAACCGGCAGCATCCGGGAAGTGCTGGAATTGTTGAAAAAAACATCACATCCAAGGCTCTCGGCAAAAGTTGCCTCTGCTGAAGAGAGACTTTCCAGAATTACTAAAGCCGAAGCGAATGGTGAAGAGATCGCTGAAGCGGATCAAAAATTTTCTGATAAAATCAGAAAAATAGAGGCTGTTTCATATGTCGAAGTCATGAACCTTTACTCTTATGTTGAAGACAAAACGCCGTTTTCAACCAAACATGGTGTCAAAGGTGCTGAGTTTGATGTAGTGCTGGTCTTATGTGGAAGAGGTTGGAACCACTATAACTGGAATCAATTTCTCGAATGGTCTGGAGGAACAGTACCAGTCCAAAAACAAGATGCTTATGAGCGAAATAGAAACCTATTTTACGTTTCCTGCTCACGTGCAAAAAGAAATTGGCATTACTTTTTACTCAAGAGCTTTCGGCAACAGCCCTTCAACAAGTTGAACATATTTTTGGTAAAAATAATGTCCCTGGCGAGCCAGGTCCAAGTCTGGAGGCCCATCCATGACTAAAGAAGCCCAAAACATCGAATGGAAGCAATCCTGGCACGACGACTACCTGAAATGGATCTGCGGCTTTGCCAATGCGCAGGGTGGACAAATCTTTATTGGCAAGGATGATGCGGGCAAGGTTATCGGTCTTAAGAATGCCAAGAAGCTGCTGGAAGATCTGCCGAATAAGAATCGCGATCGGCTAGGGCTGATGCCGCATATCAATTTGCTGGAAGAAGACGGCAAGTCCTATTTGGAAATCATTGTTGAACCATCCACTGTTCCCATTTCCCTTCGTGGCTCTTATTACTGGCGCTCCGGTTCAGTAAAGCAGGAACTGAAAGGCCATACGCTCACCGAGTTTCTGCTCAAGAAAATG
>JAIPFG010000187.1 GCA_021736745.1 Pseudomonadales bacterium | reverse complement strand
TTGATGAACGGGTGCGCAGTCACCGTAACTACCAGCCGCCCTGTGATTTCACCGTGGTGTATCACCTTATCTCGTTCCAGCGGAATCAAGATATCCGACTTAAAGTCCCTCTGTCGCAGGATGATCCGACATTGCCATCTATCACAGCGATTTGGCCTAATGCCAATTGGTATGAGCGGGAAGCTTGGGATATGTTCGGTATCGAATTCCAAGGGCACCCCAATTTACGCCGCATCCTCTGTCCTCCCACTTGGCAAGGTCATGCCTTACAAAAAAATCATCCAGCCCGGGCGACCGAAATGGAGCCCTTTAGCCTGGACGAGGATAAAACCGATTTTGAACAGGAAGCTTTACGATTCAGACCGGAAGACTGGGGGATGAAACGTGAATCGGAAAACAGTCAGTACATGTTCCTGAATCTAGGTCCCAACCATCCCAGTGTGCATGGTGTGTTTCGAATTGCGCTGCAGCTGGATGGTGAAGAAATCGTCGATGCGGTACCTGATATTGGTTATCACCACCGAGCCTCCGAAAAAATGGGGGAGCGTCAATCCTGGCATACCTTTGTACCCTACACGGATCGGGTCGACTATCTCGGTGGGGTGATGAACAATTTTCCCTATGTGATGGCCGTTGAAAAACTGGCGGGTATTCGGGTTCCAGAGCGCGTCAAAGTCATTCGTATCATGATGGCTGAACTTTATCGTATTGCCAGTCATCTCGTTTTCTATGGTACTTTCGCTCAGGATGTCGGCCAGCTATCACCCATTTTCTACATGTTTATCGACCGTGAAAAATTGTTTGAGATCATTGAAGCGGTGACAGGTGCCAGAATGCACGGCAGTTGGTTTCGAATTGGTGGTGTGGCCCAGGATTTACCCAAAGGCTGGGAAAAAATGATTCGTGCCTTTCTCGACTATATGCCCGCAAGGCTCAAAGAATATGATCAGATGGTGATGGATAACAGCATCCTTAAACGCCGCACCCAGGGTATCGGAAGTTACACGACGGAGGAGGCAATCGATTGGGGAATTACCGGAGCCGGATTGCGCGCGACCGGCTTTGAATGGGATTACCGCAAAAAACGCCCTTATTCCGGTTATGAAAATTTTGAGTTTGAGGTGCCCACGGGTAATAGAGGTGATTGCTATGACCGCTGCGCTGTTCGTGTAGAGGAGATTCGGCAAAGCCTGCGTATTATCGAACAATGTCTGAATAACATGCCCGCAGGACCCTATAAAGCAGATCACTCATTAACCACACCCCCGCCGAAAGATCGCACCTTCCATGATATTGAAACCCTGATTCAACATTTTGTTAATGTCAGTTGGGGGCCGGTGATTCCTGCTGGTGAAGCCAGTGTGGCGGTTGAGGCAACCAAGGGATTAAACAGTTACTACTTGATTAGTGATGGTGGCACCATGTCTTATCGGACCCGTATCCGCACACCGTCATTTCCTCATCTACAAATGATACCGCTGATGAGTCGGGGGCTGTATGTGGCGGATTTAATTGCGATTATAGCGAGCATTGATTTTGTGATGGCTGATGTTGATAGGTAATTGTTAAACCCTCATCAATAAAAGAGTTGATTGGTGGAAATGGAAAAAATAACAGCACTGAGCGCCGATGAAATTGCCGAAATCACGGCGGAGGCGTCACATTACGAGCAACCTCAGGCTGCTTCGATTGAGGCATTAAAGATAGTGCAGAAATACCGTGGCTGGGTTTCGGATGAAAGCGTTAAAGCGGTGGCGCAATTGCTGAATATGTCACCGGCGGAGCTGGATGGCGTCGCAACCTTTTATAACCTGATTTTCAGGCGGCCCGTCGGCAAGCACGTGATTATGCTTTGCGATAGTGTGAGTTGTTGGATTATGGGCTGTGAAGGGGTAGGTGCTCAGTTGAGAAATAAACTGGGTATTGAGTTTGGCGAAACAACCGCCGATGGACAATTCACCCTGTTGCCGGTGACCTGTCAAGGCGCCTGTGATCGAGCGCCGGTTATGTTGGTGGATGGGGAGCTGGAAACCCATCTGGATGAAGATAAAATTACTGCTATCTTAGCGAACCAAAAATAATGGAAACGCCCTTAACGCAAAATATAGGCCCCGGTAAATTGCCACTCAACTTACAAGAATATCGGGCAGCCGGTGGCTATAGGGCAGCGCATAAAGCCCTGTTGGAAATGGAGTCCAAAGACATTCTACAGTTGTTGCAGGACGCTAATTTAAGAGGCCGTGGTGGTGCAGGATTTCCCACTGGAATGAAATGGAGTTTCGTTCCTATGTACAAAGACCGGGAAGAACGACCTAAGTATCTGGTGATTAATGCGGATGAAATGGAACCGGGGACTTTCAAAGATCGCCTATTAATGGAGGGTGATCCGCACCAACTGATTGAAGGCATCATTATCAGCGCCTATACCCTGCAAGCCGAGGTAGCCTATATCTTTATCCGAGGCGAATATCAGCGAAGTGCCGACCTGTTGAACCAAGCAATTACCGAGTGCAAGGCGCAAGGCCTACTCGGCACCAATATTATGCATAGTCGTTTTAACCTGGATATTTTTGTGCATACCAGCGCCGGTCGTTATATCTGCGGTGAAGAAACCGCACTTCTCAATTCGCTGGAAGGGAAACGGGCTACGCCAAGAGCAAAACCACCATTCCCTCAGGTAAGCGGCCTGTGGGGTCGACCGACGGTAGTAAATAATGTCGAAACCATCTGTAATGTGCCGCATATTGTGAACAAAGGGGCGGCCTGGTACAAAAGTCTGAGTTTGACGGAGGATGCCGGAACCAAGATATTTGGCGTCAGCGGGCGGGTGCGAAACCCGGGGGCTTGGGAACTACCGATGGGAACGCCGGTACGGGAAATTATCGAGAATTATGCGGGCGGCATGCAGGATGGTTATAAATTAAGAGGCTTTTTGCCGGGCGGTGGTTCAACCAACTTCCTCACTCAGGAACATTTGGATTTACACATGGATTACACCTCTATCGGAAAGGCCGGTAGTCGGCTGGGAACCGGTACCATGATTATTCTGGACGATAAAACCTGTCCGGTTGGCATGGTCCGTAATCTCGAACATTTTTTTGCACAGGAATCCTGCGGCTGGTGTACACCCTGTCGAGACGGATTGCCCTGGGTCGAGCATATCTTGACCGAGTTTGAACATGGGAGGGGGGAAATCGAGGATATGGAGGTCCTCACTCGCCATACTCATTTGTTAGGCCCGGGCAATACCTTTTGCGCCCATGCACCGGGGGCAATGGGGCCACTCGAAAGCGCACTACGGTATTTTCGTGAGGATTTTGAAGCACATATTCATAGTAAGTCATGTCCCTGGACAGGTATCAGAGGCAGTCACAAGTAAGGGTTAACAGAAAAATATAAACGGCGGACTACAGCATGGTCAGCATTGAAATAGACAATCATATCTACCAAGTGCCGGAGGGCAGCAATCTATTGCAGGCCTGTTTGTCGCTGGGGCTGGATTTACCCTATTTTTGTTGGCATCCGTCGTTGGGGTCGGTTGGTGCCTGTCGCCAATGTGCTGTGATTCAGTATCAAGATCGACATGATGAGGTCGCAGGCGATCAACGGGATGAGCAAGGACGCTTGGTGATGTCCTGTATGACGCCAGTGAGTGAAGGCATGCGTATTTCGATTGATGCTCAAAATGCCAGGAACTTTCGCGCTGATATTATCGAGTTACTCATGACGAATCATCCTCATGATTGTCCTGTGTGTGAAGAGGGTGGGGAATGCCATTTGCAGGATATGACGCAAATGAGTGGACATACTTACCGCCAATACCGAGGTAAGAAACGTACCCACCGTAACCAATATTTAGGCCCCTTCATCAATCATGAGATGAACCGTTGTATCGCATGCTATCGCTGTGTTCGCTATTACCAGGATTATGCGGGTGGGCATGATTTGCAGGCAATGGCTGCACATAATCATGTCTATTTCGGGCGTCACGAAGACGGTGTTCTCGAAAACGAATTTAGCGGAAATCTGGTGGAAGTCTGCCCTACCGGTGTTTTTACGGATCGCACCTTAAGCCAGCATTACAGTCGTAAGTGGGACCTGCAGGCGGCACCGTCCATTTGCGTGCATTGTGCACAGGGGTGTAACACCAGCCCGGGTGAGCGTTACGGAGAGTTGCGTCGTGTAGTCAATCGTTATAATAGTGCGGTGAATGGTTATTTTCTCTGTGATCGTGGCCGCTTTGGGTACGGGTTTGTAAATCGTGAGGACCGGGTTACTCAAGCTGAGCGTGTGGCAGAAAAGAGTCGTGAGTCGGTTCGGGAAAGCCTATCGCGTTCTGGAATACGCGATGCGCTAATTGAGGCCATTGGTCCAGGGAAAAGGCTTCTCGGCATCGGTTCGCCGCGTGCCTCCATCGAAGCAAACTTTGCGCTTCGGGAGTTAGTGGGGGCGGATCATTTCTCCGCCGGGTTGAATAATCAACAGCTAAATTTACAGCAATCTATTATTGAGATTCTTCGCACTCGCCCGGTGCGTGCGCCGGAGCTTCGAGAGATAGAACAGGCCGATGCTGTTCTCATCTTAGGAGAAGATGTTATCAATACTTCGCCGAGATTGGCGCTGAGTTTGCGTCAAACGGCGGCTAATCTTGGGAGTAAAATAGCGGATCAGTTGCGAATTCCCGTCTGGCAGGATGCTGCCGTAAGGGAAGCCATGCAATCGGATAAAACACCAGTGTTTATCGCGACGATAACGGCAACTCGTATTGATGATATTGCGCTGAAGACTTATCGGGACAAACCAGCAGGTATTGCTCAACTGGGTTTTGCCATTGCCTGTGCCATCGATGCGACGGCACCCTTTCCTGAACAGCTAAGTGAAGATCAGCAAAACCTTGCACAGCAGATTGCAGCTGTTCTTAAGTCAGCGAAAAATCCCCTCATCGTTTCTGGGATAGGTTGCCAAAGCCAGGCAGTGATTGCGGCGGCGGCAAATGTTGCTACGGCGTTGGCGAACCGGAATAGCGGGGAAGAATTGCAACCAACCAACTTGTTTTATTGCCTCCCCGAAAGTAACAGCATTGGTCTGGGCCTAATGACCTCCGATGAGGAGGGCGGGTTGGAGCACGTCATCGAAAGACTTGAGTCGAACCAGGCCGATACGCTAATCATTGTGGAAAATGATTTGTATCGACGCTTACCTCCTGACCGGGTCGAGCGCATATTTTCTTCTGATGCTACCGTGATTGTCTTGGATCATATTAAAAATGAAACGACCCTAAAGGCGGATCTTTTATTGCCTGCAGCTACGTTTGCGGAAACGGAAGGAACACTGGTGAGTGGTTCGGGCCGTGCGCAGCGTGCTTTTGCTGTGTATGTGCCAACGGCCGATATTCGGGGTAGCTGGGAATGGCTGTCGGATATGTTGGCATTGCGGAATAATGAAGAAAAACCACGCTGGCAACAGGTAGATGAGGTCACCCAGAGTTGTGGTAAAGCTATCGGGGTGCTCAAAGGCATAGCCGATGCCGCCCCTGATGCGGATTTTCGTTTGGCGGGTATGAAAATCGCACGTCAACCGCATCGTTATAGTGGTCGCACTGCCATGCTGGCCGCTGTTAATGTTTCAGAACCGAAACAATCCGTCGATCCCGATTCTGCGCTGGGTTTTACCATGGAAGGATTTCCCGGTGAAAAACCTTCGGCGCTCACGCCTTACTATTGGTCGCCTGGCTGGAACTCCAATCAAGCTGTTGGCAAGTTTCAGGAGGAAGTCAGTGGGCCCCTCAGAGGCGGTGATCCGGGTGTGCGGTTGTTAGAGGCTTCGACCGAGCCAGTGAAACGGTGGTTTGAGACTACGCCTGATGTGGCAAGGGGGCAGGGCGAATGGTTATTGTTACCCAGCTATCATATCTTCGGTAGTGAAGAGTTAAGTGCATTGTCCGAAGCCATTATTGAGCGCTCACCATTACCGACGGTCATGCTCACGCCCGAAGATGCAAAAAGTCTGGGGGTAGCGCAGGGAGACGGCTTAACTTTGAGCGTAGCATCACAGTCGCTGAGCCTGGAGGTTATCATTAGCGACGATTGCCCCAAAGGGGCTCTACTGGTGCCCGCGGGTCTTGCAAAAACTGCCGGGTTACCTTTCCCTTACCAAGTAAAGGCGACCAGAGAGATCGGCTGGACGAGGCGGCTTGAAGTCAATATTTTGGTCTCAGATAAAGGAACCCAGAGATGAGTCTTTATGGGCAAGTCGGTTCCGTTGCGAGCATTGTCGGTGTCCTGCTGGGTGCGGTACTGGTGGCGTCGTTGCTCACTTGGTTGGAGCGCCGTTTGCTGGGTATTTGGCAGGATCGTTATGGACCTAACCGTGTCGGCCCATGGGGTCTGTTGCAGGTGGTCGCGGATATGATCAAAATTTTCACAAAGCAGGACTGGATCCCGCCCT
>JAIPFG010000186.1 GCA_021736745.1 Pseudomonadales bacterium | reverse complement strand
GGTTCGTCAATTCGATAAGGTAATTCAAGCAGGTGACCGATAAAATGATTGGTCCCGTCACTTAGTTGCCAATCTGATTGATTAGTCAGATCATCGAACGCGACTAATAAGGCTTCTTGTTGTTGATCATTTACTGTTACCGTATCAACAAGCGTGGCGATATTTTTTTGTGTTTCGGCATCGAATAAATCCATTCCGGGGCTAAGCGGGGGTGCACCTTCAAGCCGTACCCTTAGCATTAACCGTTTGGCTTTCCCCCGGTACTGAGTGCGTGCCACAATTTCCTGTCCGGTATAGCAACCTTTGGTGAAACTGATCGCATTAATGGCCTGAAAATTGAGGGCTTGCGGGATAAAGGCTTCTGTAATTGCCTTGCTGACTTCAGCAATCCCAGCGCGAATATCCTCAAGTATCCAGGCGAAAGTGCCCACTGATGAAGCAATCGCTGTTAATTGTGGCCATAGAGTCTGGGCTTGTTCATTGGGTAACCAGGCTTCATAGCGCATGTTAGCTCCAGGAAGACAAATCAGAATACCCTTATTATTTTGCACGACTTGATTGATTTCTGTGGGAATTGAACCAAAGAATTGATTCAATAAATTGTCACAACTGTCCCCTTTGATGCCAATGCCTACCCAGTCCCCCTCCAGGCTTGTCATCTTGGATTTGAAAAACACAATATACTTACTCAAAGTTGCGATTGTGGAATCAATAATATCTTTTCGCATTCGTAACAAAAAATGAGGGGTATCATTATTGTCACGTTGTATTAATCGAAAACTGGTATAAATACGCCCTTTGGGGGTACAGGCTGCACCCAGTGTACTGAGTTTGGGGGAGATTGCATTGACATCACAGGTGAGCTGGCCCTGCATGAATTTTGCGCTGTCGGGGCCGGCAATATTAAGTAGAGCCTGATGCATCAATGGTGTTATAAAAGAAGAGGGCAGTTGGTCATTGTCTGTCGAAGAGTTGAAGTAAGAGACAAGTTGAGTTTCACCATGAGTGCAGAATTCGGCACCTTGACTATGTAAATAGTTTTTCCAGTTATCTTTTGGCATAAAAATCTCTAATCGATCTGTTGGTTTAATAGGTATTGCCCCAGTTAACAGTCAGTCAGTATGAGTACCCTTGCCAGGGAAAACAATAGAAACAACTAATATGCCGTTCAGGGGAGCGCCGTTGGTTACTTTTATATATAATTGATACCTTAAATTTCAATCCCTTCGAAGATAAATAATGACCGAAAATGTTGAACGAAAACGTCTATACTGGCACAGCCGCCGAGGAATGTTGGAATTGGACCTCATTCTAGTCCCTTTTTTGGAGGCCCAGTTTGAGTATTTAGATAGGGCAGACCAAAAGCGCTATGAAGCCTTGCTAGCCGAAGAAGATCAGGATTTATTTAAATGGTTTTTAGGGCGAGAGCAGCCAGAAGATAAGGATAACGCACGGATCGTACAGTTGATTTTGGCGTATGCAAGAACACCAAAGAATTAACTTTCAGCCTTCTCAGTACTTATCCATCTATTTATGGTTATTGCATGTGCTTTTATTAGTCATTGTTCTGCAACTACCTTTGCCGGATCTGCTTATCTTGCTGAATATGTTAGTGATATTGCTCAGTGCTATTTTTTACCATCGAAAATACAGTCATACTGACTGGCCGTTTCGAATAAAAACTTTGGTTTTAACGGAAGGAAAGGGCCGGATAATTTTGCGCAACCAACAAAAATACGGGGTTGAGCTGAAATCACGGCACTTTGTTTCGAGCCATCTGGTCATACTCCGTTTGCGGGTCCCTGGTAAATGGACAACGGTGCACCTTGTCATATGCCGCGATATGGTTGAAGGTGAATTATTCCGTTGGCTTAAGGTTCGAGCCCGGTTTCCCGTTTAATCCGAATAGTTTTCGGGTGTTAATAATGTGGGCTTTGTCGCTTTAGCTGTTTGCGGATAATCCAGAGTGTAGTGCAGGCCTCGGCTTTCTTTCCTGCTCAATGCCGAGCGGATAATTAATTGGGCGACCATCACGAGATTACGTAATTCAATGAGATCATTGCTGACTTTGTAATTGCTGTAGTATTCCGCAATTTCACTCTGGAGCAAGTTTGCTCTATGTTCAGCGCGTTGTAATCTTTTGTCGGTGCGCACAATGCCAACATAGTCCCACATAAAGCGACGCAGTTCATCCCAATTATGGGAGATAACGACATCTTCGTCAGAGTCGGTCACCAGACTTTCATCCCATTCAGGCGCTACTGATATTGCAGGAACATATTCCAGTTGATCCAGGATGTCTTCTGCTGCAGCTTCGGCAAAGACAAAACATTCGAGCAGGGAATTGCTAGCTAGTCGGTTGGCACCGTGAAACCCGGTATAACTAGTTTCGCCGATAGCATAGAGCTGCTGAACATCAGTGCGACCACGCAAGTCAGTGACAATCCCACCACAAGTATAATGGGCCGCAGGCACGATCGGAATGGGTTGCTCCGTTAAGTCATAGCCAAATGACAGGCATCTTTTGTAAATGGAAGGGAAGTGATTTTGGATGAAGTCTTTAGGCTTATGACTAATGTCAAGGTAGAGACAATCGCAACCCAAGCGTTTTATTTCGTGGTCAATAGCGCGTGCGACAATATCCCGTGGAGCCAGTTCTCCACGGTGATCAAATTTGTGCATAAATCGGCTTCCGTCGGGCAAAAGTAGTTTTGCCCCTTCTCCACGAAGTGCTTCGCTAAGTAAAAAAGATTTTGCGTGGGGATGGTACAGACAGGTGGGGTGAAATTGATTAAATTCCATATTGGCGACGCGGCAACCGGCGCGCCATGCCATAGCGATACCGTCCCCGCATGCGCCATCGGGATTGCTTGTGTATAAATAGACTTTGCTTGCTCCGCCAGAGGCAATGACGACGAAACGTGCTCTAAATAACTCAACATGTTCTGTGTCACAATTGAGGACGTAAGCGCCGAAGCATCCACGCCCCTTGATGCCGAGTTTTTCACGAGTAATTAGGTCGATTGCCGTGCGTTGTTCAAAAAACTCAATATTGGGGTGTTCCTTCGCTCGGGTAACCAGAGTATTTGAAATAGCCCGTCCCGTTGTGTCTGCTTGGTGGATAATTCTACGGTGACTATGACCACCCTCTTTCGTTAGGTGGTATTCGGTCTCGGTATTTTCATTTTCGGTGAATGGAACACCTTGCTGAATTAACCATTCAATGCTGCGTTTACTGCGTTCTATGGTAAAACGGACTGAGTTTTCATCACACAGCCCAGCGCCGGCAGTCAGCGTATCTCTGACGTGAGCGTCTACTGTGTCGCTCGAATCAAGGACGGCCGCAACGCCACCTTGGGCATAGTAGGTTGAGCCCCCGGACACCGACCCCTTACAAAGAACGGCGACATTTAATTTGTCTCCTAACTTAAGTGCTACTGTGAGGCCGGCGGCACCACTGCCTATGACGAGCACGTCATGCTGAAAAGTAGGGTTCATACATTAAGCGATTTTATAATTGATGGTTAAGTAGGTTGACCGCATTATATCTTAGTCAGGAGTCTGTGCGGCATGATAATTTACTTGGTTAAATGATAGCGAGCTTTAAAAAAAAATTGCACTATAATTGAATTGCAATGTCCTATTGCCAGCGAAAAATAATTATGCCAGCGTAACTCCTTGTTTTGGGGTAAAATAAGCCTAATTTTCGATAACCAAAAAAGCATTACATTTTTTATGGTTTTTATGTTTTATTAAGAACTTCTGGGGAATCAAATGGTCTACCTATCTAGCTTTTACCTGACAATCCATGCCTCTTCGAGTCCTGTTGCTTAATACTTGCTGGTATCGGAGAGCTAATGTTAAGGGAACAGGAGACCGATCAACAGCTGGTTGAGCGTGTCCAGAAAGGAGATAAGCGGGCTTTTGATCTGTTGGTATTAAAGTATCAGCATAAAATTGCCGGGTTGGTAAGTCGTTACATACATGATAGCCATGAAGTACTTGATGTCTCTCAGGAAGCTTTCATCAAGGCCTATCGCGCCATTGGTAGATTTCGCGGCGATAGTGCTTTTTATACTTGGTTATATCGTATTGCGATTAATACCGCTAAAAATTATCTTGTCTCCAAAAGTCGTAGACCACCAGATACGGATGTAGAAGTAGGTGATGCTGAATATTTTGAAGGCGCCGGTAAACTAAAGGATAATGACTCTCCAGAAAATGAGTTATATAAAGCGGAGTTAGAGAAAACCGTATTTAAGGCAATTGATCAATTACCGGAGGACTTAAGGACTGCGGTAACGTTACGAGAATTTGATGCTATGAGTTATGAAGAAATTGCGGAAGTTATGCAATGCCCGGTAGGGACGGTTCGTTCAAGAATCTTCAGGGCGCGTGAAGCAATTGACAAACAGATTAGTAATTTAGTTGACCAATGATATTCCGAATAACATTAACAAAAGTGTGCAAAGAGGGAAACACAGATGACAGATAATCTGCGCGAATCTATCTCGGCGTTAATGGATAACGAAGCGAATGAGCTGGAGCTACATCGTTTGCTTTCAAGCATGGAACAGAGTGACGAGGTGCGAAACACCTGGAAGCGCTATCAATTAGCAAGCTTTGCAATGAAGAGAAATTTGCCTAAAAATCTGAATATTGATATCAGCGCACAAGTGGCGCAAGCCATTGCTGATGAAGACATTGAAATCGAAACGGGAGGAATGATAAAGCAAGCTGGCTGGAACCGCTTAATAAAGCCGTTGACCAGTGTTGCTGTAGCAGCCTCTGTCGCCTTTGTTGTTGTATTTGGTGCTTTACAGGTTAACCAGTCGGGTTCTGTAACGGGTGTCGTCAAGCAGGATTCTACAGAGTTGAACACCTTAGCCATTGGTGGTAACCCGGGTGTGAAGGATGTTATGCCAGTAAGTGATGAAGCGCTCACGCCTTCACAAAAAAAATTAAAGGCCTTGATTGATACGCATACTCAGCAAGTCGATTTATCGCGTGGCCGCGCATTTATGCCCTATGCGCAACTAGTCAGTGATAGCGAGTCGCAAAGGTATTAATGGTGCGAGTTGAGAAATTCTTATCGCTTTTCCGGTTAGCCTGTAAAAGCGGTTTGCTCTGCTCATTGATGGTTGGTTCCGCTATTGCTGATAACCTTCTTGCCGAACCGGAGGCAAGTAATTTATTTCAACGTATTTCCAATGCATTTCGTCAGAATAACTATGACGGTGTTTTTATTTATTCGCACGGTAACAGCATGGAGTCTCTGCGAATAGTGCATCGACTTGACGACACTGCAGAAAGAGAGCGTATCGTTCGCATGGATGGTCCAAAGCATGAATTGATTCGTAATGGTGAGGAAGTAACCTGTGTCCATTCTGCCGATTGGAAAGGTGATATCAATCACCGAATTCCGGCAGGGCCTTTTGCCAAGGCTTTTATTCGTGATGTCAGTCATTCCAGCAGTGGATATCAAGTTGAGCTCATTGGTCCGGGCCGAATTGTTGGTCGGGATACAATGAGGTATGCGATCAAACCCAAGGATGAGTTTCGATATGGCTATCAAATATGGCTTGATCAAGAAACTGGGCTATTGCTGAAATCTGTTTTGCTGCATGGCGAAAGAGTCTTGGAGCGCTTTCAATTTACTCAAATAGACCTTGAAAATGAAATCCCGGATACCGAATTGAACTTGGGTATTAAAGGCGAAGTATTCAAGCATCATCCACTCTTGCTCTCCGAGAGTGAAACCATCGAGCAGAAGAAACCAAGTTGGAAGCTTACCTGGATGCCTGATGGTTTTGTAATGCGAATGCAGGGTATTCGCCGTACCCATGGTGGTGATATGCAAGCCGATACACTCACTTATAGCGACGGTATGACTGCATTTTCAATATTTATCGAAAAGGCTTCGGCTGAAGCACAGGAGCAAATGGCTACCCAAAAAGGAGCGACCGTTGCTGTTGTCCGTGTAATAAAAAGCAATTCAGGTAATCATTTTGTGACGGTAGTGGGAGAAGTGCCAATGACAACTGCGAAACGACTCGCTGAATCAATCGTTCCGGTCGAGTTGCCGAAATGATAGAAGAGCAAGGTCGAGTTGTTGCTGTTGAAGATGAGCAGATATGGGTAGAAACCATCCAACAAAGCGCCTGTGGCAGCTGTACGGCTAAATCAACCTGCGGCCAGGGGCTAATTGCAAAATATACGAGTGGCAAACGCAATCATATTCGAGTTGTTTCTGATAAAAGCGTCAGCGTAGGAGATCATGTAGTATTAGGTATTCCAGAAAATACCTTGGTTAAATCGGCTTTTCTTGCCTACGGACTTCCCTTGCTCCTTTTTGTCGGGTCGGCGGGGGTGGCAGATAGTGTATTTTCGGTTTCTGAGCCCTGGGTGATAACGATCGGCCTATTGGGCTTGTTTTTAGGTTTTTCCTTGG
>JAIPFG010000185.1 GCA_021736745.1 Pseudomonadales bacterium | reverse complement strand
CAAATAAGGCACCACCCCACCAGCGCATTCCTTGAAGTGATAAAGTAAGTCAGCGCGATAGCCACTGATGTCAAAATCCACATCTCCGCCACCGATCAAATCCAACTCGGTTTCACCCAAATCTATGT
Source organism: Pseudomonadales bacterium (assembly GCA_021736745.1). GTDB lineage: Bacteria > Pseudomonadota > Gammaproteobacteria > Pseudomonadales > IMCC2047 > JAJFKB01. Next base: position 6,327 of record JAIPFG010000185.1, on the reverse strand, counting down.
AGCTCGCTTCAATACCCCAGTGCTCTGAAAACTTATAGCCAAGCCCAAGCACACCGCCACTGGTATCGGAAATATCGTTGTCGCCAAACAGATAGTGTGTGGCGCCACCAAAAATATTCAACCCCGTTTCTTCACCCGCAACAGCGGTATTTATACTGCATAATGACAAGGCTGAAATACCTATCAAAATGGAAATTTTCTTGAACATAATGCTTCTCCTAATTAATGAATATCCTTTTACTGCCCTTTGCTTTGTTAAAGGAAGAATACAAAGCTGAATGGCGCGCACATTATTATAACGATAGTTCTTTAGCAATAGGCCCTCAGAAAATATATTACCTCTGGCTTTTAATCAATCCTTTCACCTTTCGCTTGCTTATCAGCATGATAGGATGACCGGACGAGTGGACCGCTGGCCACGCTAGTAAAACCTATTTGTCGAGCATAATCCGCATACTGCTCGAACTCATCCGGATGCACAAACCTCTCTACCGCCAAATGATTTAAACTCGGTTGTAAATACTGGCCAATGGTAATCATATCCACCTGATGCGCACGCATATCGTCCATTACCTGATAGATTTCCTCAGACTTTTCTCCCAGCCCCACCATTATACCTGACTTGGTCAGCACCTCTGGCATTTGTGCTTTGTATTGTTGTAACAGACTGAGTGACCATTGATAGTCAGAACCCGGACGTATTTTTTTATACAGCCGAGGCACCGATTCAAGGTTGTGGTTAAACACATCCGGCGGTTCGGCAGCAAGGATATCTAACGCCACCGCCATGCGCCCACGGAAGTCCGGGACTAATACCTCAATTTTTATCTCAGGGTTAGCCCGACGTGTTTCCCGAATACAATCGGCAAAGTGACCCGCACCGCCATCGCGCAAATCATCACGATCGACAGACGTCACCACCACATAGCGAAGTTTCATCTCGGCAATAGCCGCAGCAAGATGTTTTGGCTCGTCCTGATCCAGCGGATTGGGACGCCCGTGCGCAACATCACAAAAGGGACAACGGCGGGTGCAGATTTCGCCCATAATCATAAAGGTCGCAGTGCCGTTGCTGAAACATTCACCCAGATTGGGGCAGCTTGCTTCTTCACAGACCGAAGCTAAATTACTCTTGCGTAAAATCTGTTTTATATGCGCAACTTCGGGGGAAGTGGGCATACGGACCCGAATCCATTCCGGTTTACGTGGTGCTTTATCAGTGGGTATTACCTTAATGGGAATACGCGCCACCTTCTCCGCTCCGCGCAGTTTGACTCCCTGTTCAGCTCGTACAATTCTCTTCGGCTGTTCGCCTGATTCAGTGATTTTACTTTCCATCAAAGGCCACTCTTGATTCGTTAAGACGAGCAGTATAACCCAGCTGGTGAATCAAACAATTTATCAGCTGATTGAAAATTAACTTTTCTTCCGGCGGCAACTCTATGAGATCCGCTAATTGCGTTACTCTAAGCCCAGGATAGCCGCACACATTAATGCGGCTATAGGGCTCTAAATCCATATTGAGATTAAAGCTCAGACCATGGTAACTGCAGCCTTTTCTAACCCGCAAGCCGAGAGAAGCAATTTTGCTTTCCGCTACATAGACACCCGGGGCATCTTTTCTCGCGGTTGCCGCTATCTGGTAACTATCCAGTAATTCAATAATACTGTGCTCTATTGCACTCACCAGCTCACGCACGCCCATTTTTAAGCGTCGCAAATTTAATAACAGGTAAATTATCGGCTGCCCTGGACCATGATAAGTCACTTGTCCCCCGCGATCGGACTTAATCACAGGAATATTGCCCGGTACAACCAGATGTTCTTCTTTTCCTGCTTGTCCCAGAGTAAAGACGGGAGGATGGGTTACAAGCCAAAATTCATCGGCCGTATTTTCATTACGCTCATCCGTAAATCGCTTCATGTCTCGCCAGACCTCCCCATAGGGCTGTAAACCAAGATGACGGATGAGCGGATCAGGAAAAGTAGACATGATTTCTATGCTCAAAACTTGCGCTGGAACTATAACACCATCTCGATACGGCCACTGCTCTTAAGATCTTCAAAGATGGCCGACAGTTGCGCTTCGCCAGTTGCCACGATAGTGACAGTAATCGAACAATATTTGCCGTTGCGACTCTCCCGAATGCTAATACGCTCATAGTCCAGGTCCGGCGCATGCACTTGAATAATATCAAGCACCACTTCTTTATAATCTGGCCCGGCCCGTCCCATCACCTTGATGGGGTATTCGCAGGGGAACTCAATTTTCGGGGCTTCTGGCTTCATAACATCCTGGGTGAAGAATATTCTACTTAATTCGCAATGAGTTTGGCTTTATAGGCCTGAAAATGTTTTGTGACATGATACCACAGAGGACCAATATTTCCGTCACCTACGAGCTTTCCATTTATCTCAGTGACAGGCATAATCTCACGCGTCGAGCTGGTAATCCAAACTTCATCGGCCTGCAATAATTCCATTTCAGGAATTTCCTGCTCTCGACAGTCAAAGGCACCCTGCTCTCCCAGCTCAACAATCAGATCGCGCGTTATTCCACCGAGAATAAAATCACTTTTTGGTGGCGTGTATAGAACACCATCTTTAACGGTGAAAACATTGGCTGAAGAAGATTCCGTTAAATAACCATCACGCACCAGGACGACGTCCTCCACACCCTGCTCTAATGCTTTTTGTTTCAATAGCACATTTGGCAATAGGCAAATGGACTTAATATAGCAGCGCGTCCATCGATTATCCGGCAGTGTAATGGCGCGAATACTTTTCACCTCAGTTGCCTCCACAGCATAAATAACCGGAGTCGCCATTATGAACAAGGTAGGCGATATCCCTACGGGAATACTAAGGTCACGTTTTTCCGGCGCCCCTCTCGTAATCTGGATGTAAAGCGAAAGATCCTGAGTTTCCAGGCTATTCCGCCTTATCATTTCTTCGAATAATATGATCCAATCCTCTTCCTTTTGAATCACCGAAAGTTTTGTCTCCGCTAAACTCCGCTCAAGACGCTGGAGATGCTCCTTAGCCCGAAAGACTTTTCCTTGATAAACCGGAATTACCTCATAAACGCCATCGCCAAATAAAAACCCTCGATCCATTACTGATACTTTTGCCTCTTCCAGAGGCAAATATTCGCCGTTGAGATAAACAATAGGGCTCATTAAGTATAATTCCCGGATTATCCGATAAGCTGTACAAAGAAGAGGACTATCTGATCCCAGATACGTTTGAAAAACCCACCTTCTTTGACGGACTCCAATGCAATAAGGGGTGTTTGCGTAAGAGTCTGCTCTCCTAATTTAACCTTGACGACACCAAACTGGTCGGCAGACGAAATAGGCGCTTCGATGACCGTGTCCACATCCAGGCTCGCCGCCAACGCTTCTTTTTGTCCGCGCGGAATAGTGACATATAAATCATTCGCCACACCCAGTTTTACGGAATCGACGACCCCTCCCCAAACACGGGGTTGATTAAGCATTTCGTTGGCGCTATACAGTTTGTGGGTTTCGTAATAACGAAAACCGTAGGTCAGTAATTTTTGACTTTCTTCTGCACGCGCCTCTTCACTACTTGCGCCCATCACAACAGAGATTAAACGCATCCCATTCCGTTCGGCGGAAGCCACTAAACAATACCCGGCTTCTTCCGTGTGACCAGTTTTGAGACCATCAACGCTGCGATCACGCCACAGGAGTTTATTGCGGTTTGGTTGGCGAATCTGGTTGTAGGTAAAATACTGCTCGGCATACATGGCATAGTGATCGGGATGATCCATAATGATAGAACGCGCCAGCTTAGCCAAATCAGAAGCCGTAGTGTAATGATCTGTTTCCGGCAAGCCAGTGGCATTAAGGAAGTTGGTATTATTCATCCCCAACCTGGCGGCATGCTTATTCATCAAATCTGCAAAAGCTTCTTCACTTCCTGCAATATGCTCGGCGACGGCAATACTCGCATCATTACCGGATTGAATGATAATTCCACGAAGTAAATCTTCCAAGGCAACAAAGGTGCCTTCTTTAATAAACATGCGCGAGCCTGGAGCCTGCCATGCCTTAATACTAACGCGCACTTGGTCATCCAATTTTATATTGCCCTTATCTAACTCGACAGCCGCAATATAACTGGTCATCAGCTTCGTCAAACTGGCTGGCGGCAAAGGTTGATCCGCATTATTTTGAATCAATACCTCTCCACTATGAGCATCAACCAACAAGTAACCTGTTGCCGCTAATTGCGGTGGTGCAGGTATAAGCGGATTGGCAGCCATGGACCAATGGGCCAGGGTCAATAAAATGAAGGTTACAAGCAATTTATATCGTTTTGTCATCATAATTTTTCTTGGCAAAATTAGTATTAACAATAGTCTCAAACACAGACTATTATTCTCCTCAAAATAATCAGGATCTGGGCATAGACACAATTAATGGGTTACCCAACCCTAAGGTGGCGAGCTTTTCTTTTATCTGCTGGACCAAAGCCATGTTTTTTAACGGCCCAATTTGTACCTTATGGAGGTTCGGTTTGCGCTGTGTATCCAGGTTAATAACCACCAATTCATCCGTAACAGCCTGCACACGTTTTTTCAATTGATTGGCCGTTTCATATTTAGAAAAAGCACCAACCTGAAGATAAACCTCATCCCCTGAACCCTTTGGTTTCATCCTTGCCCACTGCCAGGCCACAGGATCAACAGCCTCAATTTTAATGGCTGCAGTTCCCTTATCCGCAAAACCTAATTTAATCGCGGCAGCATAGGATAAATCAATGATTCGCTCAGAATGGAAGGGGCCGCGGTCATTCACTCTCACGATCACTTGACGTCCATTATCGAGGTTGGTGACCTGTAAATAGGTAGGCAATGGCAACGTTCTGTGCGCCGCCGACATACCAAACATATTGTAGGTTTCACCATTTGACGTCAGGTAACCATGGAATTTCTTTCCATACCAAGAGGCGGTACCGGTTTCCTGATATCCTGCACTGCTCTGCATGACTTGATAGCTTTTCCCAGCCACTTCATAAGGACTTTTATTGCCCTGACGGCTCAAGGGTTCGATAGTCGGTGTTGCATCAGGCACCCTTTCTAAATCATGGTAGCTAAAAGGAGCAGAATCCTGTTTTTGATGATACCTAGAAGGTGGTTCCTCTGTCGTCGTATTTCGAGGCGAATATGTACTGCAGTTCACGACCAGGAAGCTAAACAATATCCCGAATATCAATTTCAGTGTAAATCGTATCTTTGTCATAGCTTCAAGAGCGTCCAGCTATTTCTTGACTGAGTTGATACACGGCCATCGCATACAATGCACTGTGGTTGTAACGCGTAATCACATAAAAGTTATGTAACCCGATCCAGTGCTCATCGCCTTCAGCCCCTTCAAATCGCATGGCGGTTGCTGGCTGTTCTGGCACCAATGCCTTTTCTGGTTTAAACCCTGCCGCTATTAAGTCGGCCAGGGAGCGGATGGGCATTAAATCGGCACGTTTTTTTACTAACATTGTTTCATAGGCATCACCTTCAGCGATGGCACGTTCAGTAACCGGTCCACCTTTCTGCCAACCGTGTTGATGAAAATAATTCGCTACACTACCGATCGCATCTGTGGGGTTATTCCAGATATCCTTATGCCCATCATCGTCAAAATCAACAGCGTAAGCCCTGAAACTACTCGGCATAAACTGGCCATAACCCATGGCTCCGGCATAAGAGCCCTTGAGTGATAACGGATCCACCCCCTCATCACGCGCCAACATTAAAAACTCCGCTAACTCCTTACGGAAATAATCCGCCCGTCGGGGATAATCAAAAGCCAGGGTAGAAAGCGCATCAATTATCCGATTGGACCCCGTTACTCTCCCATAGCGCGTTTCTACACCAATGATTGCAACAATGATTTCCGCAGGCACGCCATAGACTGATTCTGCACGGTCTAAATCGGCCCCATGCTCTTTCATAAATTCAATACCCTGCTTGGCGCGCTGCTCCGTAACCAGAATAGAACGATAATCCTTCCAGGGTTTCGCTTCCGCGGGAGAAGTCATCAACTTAATAATTTTCTCTTTAAAGACTGCCTCACTAAAAACCTCTTGCAAAGAAGCCTTATCAAACCCATGTTGAACAACCATTTCATCGATAAATGCACTTACCTCGGGGTTGTCGGCATAAGTCACCGGCTCAGCACAACTGACGGGGACTACCGCAACAATGAGTATGGTGAAACATATTTCTGCCATTCGGCGCATTGTTCGCATGATTATATTTTTCCTAAACAGCAAGACTAATGGATATTCCTTCTAATTTAT
>JAIPFG010000184.1 GCA_021736745.1 Pseudomonadales bacterium | reverse complement strand
GTTGGTGGCCACCATAAAATGGTCCATATCGATCCGAGTATTGGCCACCACTGAGGGCTATTTCAAAAGCGGTTTGGCCCTGTTGCCTCTGAAATTCCTCAAATAAAGCCTGGCGCTTAATTGGGTTTTCTTCATAGACAGCGCTCTGTAGCTGATCGTAACCTTTGTTAGCTGGTAAAGGTTGGCTGAAATCGATGAAATTTCGATTCAGGTCAATGCCCCTTTCGTCGCAACGGCGATGCTGAGCAAAACCGAAAGGGTTGAGCGCAAAGATCATCAATAGGGCCGTGTTTGCTGGTAAGAGAGCGTCTCGGTGAATGCGCTGGAGCAAGTCCGTTTGCACAGCGGCTCCGACAAAACCCTCTACGCCGTGGGTGGCCGAAATAAGGACCACTAAATTTTCCGCCGAACTTGGACCAAGCCAGAGAGTTTCGGTTGATAAGTTATCATGTTCGCTGTTACTGGCCCCACTTAATGGATAGCTTTGAATATCCTCTAATTGGGGACAGCTTTGTGAGAGGGTCTTCAGCGCTTTCCTGGCTTCATGGTAATTGGCGGGAAATGCGTCTAATTCTTTAGGCGTCAGTGTTAACGGCCTGTTCATAGGGGTCTCAGTTACGCTTAGTCGAAAACAGGGATAAGAATACTCTTGCTTTCGGAAAGAAAGTATCAGTTTCCATAAAATAATTTTCAATCAAAGGGATTGTCTGAATTCATGCTAAGTCGCACAATGAGCACTCTCTTGAGGTATGGATAAAATATGTCTGAAACACTGATTATTATTGATAAAAAGGACGATTGGGAGCCCTATTATCCGAGTGACAATGTGGTCACTTTTGAGGAGTATCTGGCGAATGGCTACACCGATACTTCCGTGGCTAATGGAGCGAAGGGAATACGTCTGAGGATTATTAATCTGTGCCGAAATAATCGCTACCTGTCCGCCGGTTATTACTGCTCGTTGTTGGCTGAGGCGAGAGGGCATGGCGTAATTCCTTCTGTCCGTACCCTGAATGACTTAAGTCAGCGGGCGTTATATCAGATGCAACTTACCTATTTGCCTGTGCTGTTGTCGAAAAAAGCACCACCCAGTGATGGAGATAAACCACTACATGTCTTGAGTTTTTTCGGTGCCACTACGGACCCTCAGTATGCCGAAATGGCCCGCAAGCTGTTTGAGCTTTTTCCTTGCCCAGTGTTGGAAATCACGCTGCGTTACGAGAAGGTCTGGAAAATTGATATGCTCAAAATTCTGAGCCATCGTGTTTTGGCAGAGACGGACGAGACGGAGTTTGCAAAAGCGCTGGATGACTATAGCCGTAAGGTTTGGCGCAAAAGTCGTTCGAAAAAACAATTTCGCTACGATTTGGCTATTCTGGTTGATCCGGAAGAAAAATTTCCCCCTTCAAGCAAGGCGGCGTTAAAACGTTTTATTGCGGCAGGGAAATCACTGGATATCGATGCAGAGCTTATTACGCAAAAAGACTATGCGAGACTACCTGAGTATGATGGGCTGTTCATTCGCGCAACAACCTCAATCAATCACTATACTTACCGCTTTGCCAAGCGTGCAGAAGTCGAAGGCCTCGTCGTGATAGATGACCCTACATCGATACTACGATGCACTAACAAGATTTATCTGGCTGATCTGTTTCGCAATAACAAAGTGCCTTCGCCAAAAACGGAGTTGTTACACAAAAACAAACCTCTACAAGTGGAACAGTTGGAGGTGACGCTTGGTTATCCGATAGTGCTGAAAATCCCCGACGGCTCTTTTTCGGTTGGGGTGGAAAAGGCCAATAACCGGCAAGAATTAGAAGCTGTGCTTGAGCGCCTTTTTCAGAAATCGACATTGTTATTAGCGCAGGAGTTTCTTTATACCGATTTCGATTGGCGTATCGGCATTCTTAATCAAAAACCCATTTATGCCTGCCGGTATTATATGGTGCGTAATCATTGGCAAATATATCAACATGGCGCAAAGAAAACCGCTTCCGGCAATTTTGAAACCTTACCCACCTTTGAGGCACCAAAAGGTGTTTTGGATGCAGCGATGAAGGCAACCAAGCCGATTGGTAATGGTTTTTATGGTGTGGATGTTAAGGAGAAGGATGGGGTGGGCTATGTGATTGAAGTCAATGATAACCCGAGTATTGATAGCGGCGTCGAAGACCTTTATCTTGGGGATGAACTCTACGGTCTGATCATGTCAGAGATGTTGCGCAGAATGGAATCCCGCCGCAATCGCAGCTAATTCGACAATCCGTTGCCTGTTGATAGCCTTTATTTGGCCTTTCGATGCTGCGGCCTTTTTAGTAAAACTTTAATATATTCTATTATCTGATTGAATTAAAAGTGATTATTTTTAATGTTAACGAGTGTTTTTTCGTGTTTTGTGTTGATTTTTTTGGCGGAATTTGGCGATAAAAGTCAATTGGTTTGTATGCTTTTGGCAAGCCGTCATCGTGGAATACCGGTTTTCCTTGGAGCCTGCACAGCGTTTGCACTGCTCAATATTTTGGCGGTATCACTGGGCTCTGCCGTTGCTCATTTAATTCCGAGAACGGCCCTTACCCTTTTTGTGTCACTGATGTTTTTTGTTTTCGCCTTAAAGGCTCTTTTCGGGCATGTGGATGAAGAGGAAGATATCGAAGAGAAAACCGGACACAATATATTTTTTACGACCTTTTTAATGATCTTTGTTGCCGAGTTAGGCGATAAAACCCAATTAACGGTGGCGGCGCTCAGCGCAACCTCGACATCTCTGGCCGTTTATATCGGTGCAACACTGGCGTTGATAACCACCTCTTTTTTGGGTGTCGTCGGTGGTCGCTGGTTACTTAAGTTCGTCTCTATCAGAAAATTACACCGCGCTGGAGGCGTTCTATTCCTTATTTTTGCCCTATGGATTCCCTATGCTGGCTTTCGCTAAAAACTGCAAACCAAGGAATTCATCACCTTTGGAGTTGATTAGAATTTGAAATCCCTCAGTGATGAAAAAATCGTTGATTCATGGATTAAAAATGCATCTGCCTGGATAGCTGAAGTACAAGAGGGCTTGATCGAAAGTCGGAAGCTCGTTACCGATCACGCCATCATTGAGGCAGTATTAAGTTGCTCTCCGCAAACCGTTGTTGACCTTGGTTGCGGCGAAGGCTGGTTGTCCCATCAACTTTCATCGCTTGGGATTGATGTTATCGGAACCGATGTGGTGCCAGCATTGATTGTACAAGCCAAACAGTCAGGAACGGGCGACTTTCGGTTGATTTCATACGAAGAGGTGGCGGCAGGGAAGTTAAAGACTCAATCGGATGCGTTGGTTTGTAATTTTTCTTTGTTGGGTAAGGATTCTGTTGAAAAATTATTCGCATTCGCACCGAGATTGCTAAAAGCCAAGGGTATGTTGATTGTTCAAACGCTCCATCCTCTAGTGGCCTGCGGTAACGCGCCTTACCAGGATGGCTGGCGGGAAGGGTCGTGGCAAGGGTTCCGTCATGATTTTTCCGATCCGGCGCCCTGGTATTTTAGGACGTTACAGAGCTGGATCAATCTGTTTGAAAAAAGCGGGTTTCAACTGCGAGAACTGCGAGAACCGCTCCACCCCAAAACCGGTAAGCCTGCCTCGTTGATTTTGATAGCGCAATCTAGGGAGAGCCAATAGGCTGGGCTACTTCGACTTTTTCACGAACTTTGTCAGTATAACAATCTGCTGCCCATTTATACGCCCTTCAATCTGTTCGGGATTTTCCGCCACTAGCGATATCCCCCGTACAGCGGTACCGCGTTTAGCGGTAAAGTTAGCACCTTTCACCGTTAGGTCTTTGGTGAGAGTTACGGTATCGCCAGCTTCGAGTTCTGCACCATTACTGTCTAAATGCTTGGCAGTGACGGATTCGGTATCAACGTTTCCTTCTCCCGTCGCCTTTGCCCAGGCCATTGTCTCTTCATCAAGATAGAGCATGTCCAATAAGTCTTGTGGCCAACCTTCAGTGCGTAAACGGGTCAACATGCGCCATGCTACTACCTGTACCGCCGGGACTTGACTCCACATGCTGTCATTCAGGCAACGCCAATGGTTTGGTTCGGTGGTCTCAGGGTTGTTGATTTGTTCGCGGCAGGTGGAACAGATTAAAAGGCAATCATCTGCTTCTCCATTTGAGCTGGGGGGCACTTCATAGAGAGCTAAATTTTCAGGATTGCTACATAGTTCACATTGAGAATGGCTACGGGTATAGAGTTGGCTTTCTGTCGTCATGGCTATCAGCTTATTGAAATTGAGGCTGCGCATTATACAGAAAACCGTTGTATGGCAGAATTATTCAGTCCACTAATTTGTAATAAGACAAATATCCTTGAGAGTCCAAAAATAAGGCGCAAGCGACAAAGAAGGAAGCCGCTCGCGCCTTACCCCCCTTATTTTAAAATTGGATAGAATTGGGTGAAGACCATGTCTTTTTCGGCATTAGCCTGATGACAGCCTGCGCAACTATCTATCGAGGCAGCTTCAGCGGTTTTTATATAAGGCGGCGCATGGTGCCCAAAGTTAAAGAACCCCCAGCCATTGGTTTTTTTAAAACGCTTGCTGTCCTTCACCATGACATCCATACCATGGTACTTGTCCGCAAAAAAACCGCGTCCGGATGGTGCATCGTAAGACCCGTCTTCATATTTACCTGGTTTTAACAATACCAGCTCTTTGGCAATCACCGTCCCATCCGGAAATTCGCCGGTACGTTGGTAGACGGCGAAGGCATCGGGATTAACATAGACGTGGTGGAATTCAGGGAATCCCGCCTGGCCTCCGTTGAGCCCGTTGGGCGTCAGGGGCGCGCCGATAAAAACCCACTGGCGGAAGCCCTCGGGTTGCAGGAGCTCACCTTTGGCGTTATAGATGGCAGCGCCGATGTTCTTGTGATTGCCATCAGCAAATACCGGGCTGCAGAGAGCAGCGGCAAGGCCTGTGGCAACAAAAATGTTAGCGATAATCTTTTTCATGTCTTTTCTCCAATAGGTGTGACTGAATTGATCATTTGGGAGGGGCTGTTTTGACTGAAGCCCCGCTGGCTTTGAACGAATAACCAACTAGGCTGCCGAGGAAAGTGGCAACACCGGAAAATCGATATCCGTAGCCGCGACTCGGTTGACATAATTGGTCAGCGTATTCAGGGCGACATTAGCGATAATTTCAATCATGAGGCCGTCGTCCAATCCCGCTTCACGGGCCGCCTCAAACTCACTATCACTGATGGAGCCCCTAGACCGTACTACTTTCAAGGCAAATGCAATGATAACCGCATCAATAACCTGTGTTGCTTTTCCCCCACGAGCCTGAGTGATGTCCATATCACTTAGGCCGGCTGCTTTGGCCATCGCCGCATGCGCACTAAGGCAGTATTCACAGGCATTTTCCTGCGCCACCGCCAGTGCAATCATTTCTCTCTGGCGTGCATTGAGACGGCCGGCGCTGAGTGCTTGCGAGAACTGCAAATATCCATTTAAACCAGCCGATGCATGGGCAAAGGTCGTGAATAGATTGGGAAGTATTCCCAGTTTTGATTTCACCGCTTTTAAGGTGGCGGCGGTTTTAGCATCAGCTTGCTCAAGGGCAAGCGGTTTGATCCGTGGCATAGTCATTTCCTCAGTCATATCAATTAAATGAAGTTGCGCCTGATTGGCGTGAACACATATTGACAGAGGTGAGAAACTTTAAAGTATCATTTTGTCTATAAAAATATACAATACGTATCAAAACGGAGGTTTTATGGAAGATCGGTTAGTAGAGCTACTGAAACATTTTGAATTACACTCGCGCGTTTTTCAGGCAGGGCCCTTATGTCGTTCAGCCCATTTTGCTTCTGAGGATGGATTAGGTTATATCCATCTATTAGAAAAGGGACAGCTGCGCGTAGAAGCGCCTTCACACCCGACGCTTTTGATTGATGAGCCCAGCTTGTTTTTTTATATGAACCCTACCAGCCACCAACTCATCCCTGAAGATGATCAGGTTGAAATGGTTTGTGCTTCATTTGATTTTGGAGGAGGACTACATCACCCGCTGTCTCAGGCCTTGCCTAACGTTGTCCTGCTCAGATTGAGGGATATGCCTGATTTGGCAATGATCTTGACCTTGTTATTTCGTGAGTCGGCTGAGCAACATTGTGGCAAGCAGGCCGTCCTTGACCGCTTGATGGAAGTGGTCATCATTCAGGTTTTGCGAGATCTGATGGAGCAACAACGTCTGCAATTTGGTTTGCTTGCAGGCCTTGCAGAACCACGACTGGCCAAGGCAATAAACCGGATGCATGCAGAGCCATCCCGCTCCTGGAGGCTGGAAGAATTAGCCTCTGTTGCCGGTATGTCTCGCGCTCGTTTTGCAGCAAACTTCCGTGACACCGTCGGTATTACGCCCGGAGCATACCTCAATGAATGGCGGCTTGGGGTGGCGCAAGCGATGCTCCGC
>JAIPFG010000183.1 GCA_021736745.1 Pseudomonadales bacterium | reverse complement strand
GAGTCTCCACCCATCGAAAGCTATGACGAGGAAGTGCATACTCAATACAGCACGAGAGAAAGCCGAAAACCCCAAAGACGCTCAGGTCAAAACCAGCCACGCCGCAACGTGCGAACTCCAGCTGAATGGGCTACTTTGTCACTCTTACATCATCCACAATTCATTGAACACCTTGAAGATTTTCCTGAATTAAGCGATGCCGATTCTCCGGGAGCAGAATTATTACACGAACTTATTCAGTTATTACGAGAAAACCCATCGCTTACTCCCGGCGGAATTATCGGACACTGGCAAGGATCTCTGCGCCAAACAAATCACGAAGAAATTGCCCGATTAGCGGCGACAGAACTCCCAGTAAAAGATAGGGAAAGTTTAAAAGCGGAGTTTTTGGACGCACTAAGACTAATTGTTAATCAAAACCAGGAAAAAGGACTCGACAAGCTCCTTCAGAAGGCAAAAAACGGGCCACTTTCAGACGAAGAAAAGAAAGATTTGGAACGCCTGCTAGCAAAAAAACACCACTTATCGAAATAAATTACAATTTAAGGGGCAAGCCCTTGAAATATGAACATTAAGCCGCATAATTTACTAGCATCTTAACCTTGGAATCATTATAATTTCGGCCCTTTTGTGTCGACTCCTCAGCAGGTCATTTATGGTAGATAATTCGGAGCAAAAATCCCGATTAAAGGATCTTATCGCACGCGGTAAAGAGCAAGGCTATCTTACCTTTGCGGAAGTTAATGACCATCTCCCAGAGGATATTTCCGATCCTGATCAAGTGGAAGATATTATCCGCATGATCAATGACATGGGTATTACCGTCGATGAAGTAGCGCCTGATATGGAGGCAAGACTACTGACCGATGCCGCCGATGATGATGTCGCCGAGGAAGCCGCTGCGGCATTAGCCGCTGTTGAAAGTGATGTCGGCAGAACGACTGATCCCGTGCGCATGTATATGCGCGAGATGGGCACCGTGGAACTTCTTACCCGTGAAGGCGAAATTGTTATCGCAAGACGTATAGAAGAAGGCATCCGTGAAGTAATGACGGCGCTGGCCAGCTTTCCCGGTGCGGTCGAATCAATACTTGCTGCCTACCACACGGCGATTGAAGAAGAAGGCAGAATTAGCGATATCCTAAGCGGTTATATCGATGATGATGGTGGCGAAATACTCCCACCCGCAACCAAACCTCCTGAAGCATCAAAGACAGATGATGAGGATGAGGATGAGGATGACGACGACAACGATAGTTCTGATAGTGATGACGAAGTTGAACGTGGTCCCGATCCGGTAGAGACAGCCCGGCGCATGGGCGAACTTGAGGTACAGCTCAAAAAAGTCCACGAAGCGATCAAAAAACATGGTTCAGGCTCGTCGCCAGCCCGTGCTCAACAAGCTATATTAAGTGAAATTTTTTCTCCATTTAAATTAACCCCACGCCATTACGATCGGCTGGTTAATCATATTCGTACTGCCCTTACTTTCATTCGCGAACAAGAGCGTTTTGTACTCCACACTTGTACCCGCACGCTCAAAATGCCGCGGAAGCTTTTCATCAAAAAGTTCATGGGCAATGAAACCGATTCCACCTGGATTGACGAGATGGTTGCCGGTGGTCACGATTTTTCTGAGGGTCTGGAACAATACCGTGGCGACATAGTCCGCGCCCAGAAAAAACTCAAGCAGATGGAAAGCAGCCTTGGCATTAGTATCGCTGAAATCAAAGAAATCAATCGACATATGTCGATCGGGGAAGCCAAAGCACGTCGTGCGAAAAAAGAAATGGTTGAAGCCAACCTGCGGCTAGTCATCTCGATTGCTAAAAAATATACCAACCGGGGCCTGCAATTCTTGGATCTCATTCAGGAAGGTAATATTGGTCTCATGAAGGCCGTGGATAAATTTGAATACCGGCGTGGCTACAAATTCTCCACCTACGCTACCTGGTGGATTCGTCAGGCCATTACGCGATCCATCGCTGACCAGGCCAGAACCATTCGAATTCCAGTGCACATGATCGAGACCATCAACAAGCTCAATCGAATTTCCCGTCAAATGCTACAGGAGATGGGCCGCGAACCTACTCCTGAAGAATTGGGCGAACGCATGGAAATGCCTGAAGATAAAATTCGCAAAGTGCTGAAGATCTCGAAAGAACCCATCTCAATGGAAACGCCGATTGGCGACGATGAAGATTCGCACCTGGGCGATTTTATTGAAGACGTAAATATCGATTCTCCGATTGATTCAGCGACCGGCTCAGGCCTCAAAGAAGCAACCAAGGATGTATTGTCCGGTTTGACCGCACGTGAAGCTAAAGTGTTACGCATGCGTTTCGGTATCAACATGAATACCGACCATACCCTTGAAGAAGTTGGCAAACAGTTTGACGTCACCCGTGAACGGATACGCCAAATTGAGGCCAAAGCACTGAGAAAACTACGCCACCCAAGCCGCTCAGAGCATCTGCGCAGCTTCCTGGACGATTAGTCTGGTCAAAAATAATCAGGCGCATTATAATGCGCCGCTTTATCGCTGCACCCTTCGATAGAAAGGGAATTTTTCTGCACGAGCAAGAATGGGCCTTTAGCTCAGTTGGTTAGAGCATCCGACTCATAATCGGTAAGCCAAAAATATATTTTTTAATAAAATCTTAATATTCAGTTAGTTAAGTAGTTGTAACAATAGAATTGAATGTCGTGCTACAATAGTGCTACATTCTGGCCAGTTTGGAAATGGGCCTTTAGCTCAGTTGGTTAGAGCATCCGACTCATAAGAAAATTGTGACCTACAACAGTAATGTCGTACGGAAAACTGGATGAATTGCTGGAAAGCTAACCTCACACAGTGAGTATGCCAATCAGCAGCCAAGCCTCAGAAGCGTCTGAGGAAGGTTCAGAGACTAGGTGGAGTGATGCGAACTCATCACGTAATACACCATTAGCGTCCAGCACCCCACCGATCTATATCGAGGGTGATGATATAGTCCATGCCATAGCGAAAGCTTTGGATTAACAGAATCGGCAGGTCCCCAGTTCAAGTCTGGGAAGGCCCACCATTTCCAAGCCACAAGTAACTAGCAGATCTAGAATAATATCGGTTTAGAGCGTAATTCATAATGCTGGGGTCGGTGGTTCAAGTCCACCCGTAGCTACCAATAATAGGCTTAGCGAATTTTACTGCCAAGCCTTTTTTATTGGTTTACAATTAGCTCACAAATTACACACGTAATAATATAGATATCCATATCGCCTATTCAGCCCTTGCTCTCAAAACATTACTCACCGTTGTCTTCCCAACTTTCAATCCAAGTTCAGAATATATTTTTTCGCTAATTTTACGCACGGAGTAGCCTTCGGCGGAAAGTCTCATTATTTCTCGATCCCTTTCAGAATTATCCTTTTCCCTTACATTCGAAAACTGAGCCACCTTCTCAGCTCTAAACCAAGCCTCAGCCTCCATCACAGTGAGAAGAAACCAAAGTGCGCTGGTTGAGGTTTCATACCTATTATCAAGGTTTTGACTGTTGTATATAGCGTAAACATATTGTTCAAAGCAATCCACCTCATCACTAACACCGGCCACTCTCATATAAACATGTGGGGCCGAGGATTTAAGGAAGCTATCGAGAAGCCGAGAAGAGTCAGACCACGGCAAGTCTGTGAAAGACTTCAACATTTCATACACTTCTGAAGGAATTAGAACCGCAGGGACATAAGCATCCGCCCCACCATGATCTCGACAAGCAACTTCAACACAATCACCTAAGAGTATTCTCTTACTCTTCCATGTATCTAACCATTCACTAAAATCCTGATTTTTGTAACTGGAGACTTTTACCGCCTTCTTATAAAAATCCGGCACACCAGCTTTGTGTAGCCAGCAGGCTTTATCAGAAATAATTCGTCTAAAGCAATATTTGCAGCCTCGATATTTTTCGCTACTAACCACTGATTGAACTACTAGTATAGTCTGCCTAATAAGATCCAACTCAGCAGAGACTTTCTGATGAAACGGTAATTCAGCCCGCAACGAAGTCTTTCTCGAAATATCCAGCAAACTATCCGCCCACTTTGCCGATCCACCACATTTAAAGTCAATTGACGCACATTTTAAATCACCCAATTGACATAGCCTTTCCTCAGATATTGCATCACCGAGCTCGGCCAAATACGGATCAATCCATCGCTCCATGAGCCGATTTAAATTGGCCCTGCCAAAAATACTTTTCGGACTACTTTCCTCTTTACTGATAGCGATTCCCTGTTTTATCTCATTCAAGAGACCATTCAAATTTGAAAGAAGGGATTCTGCAACCAGTCCACGATAACTTTTTAATAAATTCGGTATCAGAAAACTCAACTGGTCAACCTTACTAAGCACTACGTTTTCACCTTTAAAATCCAAATTGTCCACCTGTTTTCATTTTTTTCGTATGACCCAATTTATCATATTTGATTAACCTGTTAGCACAACTATGAATTGGAGCGATTTATGAAATCTAAACCTATTTTATTAAACCGAGCGGAGGCGTCCGATTACATCGGAGTCAAAAGTCAGACTTTGGCGGTATGGGCATCGACCGGGCGGTACAGCCTTCCATTTGTCAAGGTTGGCAGAAAAGTTTTGTATCGAAAAGAAGATCTTGACCAGTTTTTAACAAGAAGGACATTCACTAGCACCCTTTAGAAATGAAGCTCTCACCTGTTAAAAATAAAACACCAGGAATACAGCATAGTACTTTTACTAGTTTAGGCGCTATATTAAAAAATATACTTTGAATCACTGCTGTCCCATTAAGGCTTAACGAAAAAGACCTGAAAACCTCATTGTTTTGATAAAATGAAATCGCGACAAATCATTGATCAAACAAAAGGAAATCAGGCCTTGGCTCATAATAATACCGTGTTCGCTCAATTACTCAAACTGGTCCCGAGACATGAATTCGAGACCCTGGCAAATCAACACCATCAGGGCCGGAAGCTGCGTAAAATGACCCGCTGGTCGCAATTCGTCGCCATGGCGACGGCTCAGCTTTCGGGTCGCACCAGTCTCCGGGATGTGGTCAGCAATCTTTCCGCTCAGACGACCAAGCTCTACCACTTGGGCTCCGCACTCGTTAGCCGTTCTTCTCTGGCACGGGTCAACGAACAACAACCCTACACCCTGTACGAACAGTTGGCAGGCAAGCTCCTTGCTCAATGCCAGACACGTGCCCCGCGCCACGGCTTCCGGTTTAAAAACAAACTCTATTCGCTCGATGCCTCGACAATTGATCTCTGTCTCAGCGTCTTTCCCTGGGCCAAATTCCGCACCACCAAGGGCGCGGTGAAACTCCACGTCGGACTCGACCACGATGGCATGCTCCCCACCTTCCTGAGCATCACCGACGGCAAGACCCATGACATCACCGCCGCTAGGGCATTGCAGCTGCCCAAAAGCAGCATCGTGGTCATGGATCGCGGCTATACCGACTACACTTGGTATAACCAGCTGAATTCCAAAAACATCTTCTTCGTGACCCGGCAGCGTAAAAACTCCTGCTACCGAGTCACCGAGCGCCGTAACATCCGAAAATCCAACGGCTTGACCAGTGATCAAACCATTCAGCTGACAGGCACCAAAGCTGACAAGTGTCCGATCCCGCTGCGCCGAATTGGCTTCAAGGATGCCGATACCGGCAACCGGTATTACTTCCTGACCAACAACTTCAAACTCGCTGCCAGTACCATCGCTGAGATTTACAAGGCCCGCTGGCAGATAGAACTATTCTTCAAGTGGATCAAACAGAATCTGAAGATCAAAAGCTTCCTGGGCACCTCCCGGAACGCCGTCATGACCCAGATATGGATCGCCATCTGTGTTTATCTACTACTGGCTTATCTCAAGTTCGCCAGTCGTATCAGCCGGAGCATGCAGCAGATCCTGCGTTTGCTTCAGCTGAACTTATTCGATCGCCGAGACCTGCGTGGCCTGCTTGTCGGCAATCCACCAGAACCACCGGTTCCACAATTTCAAACAAGGCTACAGTTCTCATGAAAGTTTATGGGACAGCAGTGACTTTGAATCTATTATTGACGCTTTCACCTACGGCTTTTTTACCGCCTCATGGGCATTGGCTGCTCACGACGACTCCGCTCAAGCCTCATTAAATTCCATTTACAGTTTACCAAATTGGATGTGAGCTCATTGCTAATCTTGCCTTGTAACTCAACCCGAAGCTTGACCAAAAATCCGCATGAGAAAGGACCATCGTGATTTTTTCTATGATTGAAGGCTCCGGACTCCTGGTTGGCCCGGGCAAAACTAAGCTGCCGAGAAATCAGCCATTGGCAAAAAAATGGTAGAAAATGCCATCAACTTGTAATGGGATAATATATTGTCGAGAAAGTCCTTTTATAAAGGGATGTTCTCGAAAAGAGTGACTGCAAATATCTGTAACAAAGTGTAGAACGCGGCATCCAGGTTGAGTCGCTTCTTGATAATGGCTACGAGCACGAATATTGAAACGGTGTTCGGCGACAATTAGGATGAC
>JAIPFG010000182.1 GCA_021736745.1 Pseudomonadales bacterium | reverse complement strand
ATGACCCATTTGGGCGCCGCCCTGGGGATTTCAGTACCGACTGTAAGCGTAGCCGCCAAAAGAGGGGAGCGGATTGCTTTTGAAAACAAGTATTCACTAATTGAACTGCTGAATATAAAAATATAAAGGGCGTCCCCCCCACCCGTGAATTTTTTTTGCGCGAAACTAGCTGGAAAAATTGGAAAAGGTTCAAAAAGTGTGAGACTTCAGTTCATGTGAAAACATAGGCCAAAAATGCTTCCGGTGGAAAATGCAGAAGACAATGGGGACCTGGTCTCGACAAATGGGCCATTTTCAATATTTGAGTATATTTGGCAATAGATCCCCGTAACCGCAAACGAATGTCCCTACAATAACCAACCAAGAGCCTATATGCAAAGAACAGCAGTCTATCTTGGTTTGACGTTTTGCCTCAATCTCTTCAGGAGTTGGCGCTATGCGCCCACAATCAATTACACTTGATTCTTCAGCGTATAAATGTGGTCCGAGAATCAGCAGCTTTCGAATTGTCAGAGCTGCACCACAAAGGATCATCAGGGTTCCGGAACGGGCAAACCATGCCCATTCTCCCGTACAGACACTTAGAAAAGCGGAAATTGTGCTCCACATAAGGGATAGAGTCACAAGCACGTATGGCCTAATAATTTGTTTTTTCATCCGTTGTGTCCGCCGCCCAACGATAAGCTCGCCAGCGCCTTGGCCTTGCACCGCCCCCCGTCAGAACCGCAGAGCTTCAAGACGCCTAGTTGAGCGTTATTTGCCATAAAATCAAATTAGTCTTTCAACCTCGTAATATTTCAAACGAAAATTTTGCTCTATTTTGCGGGGGACAATCAACATTTGAACCCCCCGCAGGGAACAAAAAATACTTAATCAAAAATTCTTTTTTGCATTTTCCAGAACATCAATTGTTTCTCGGGAAAGAATTTTCTCTTTAATCATATAGTCTTTTCCTTCATCGGTTTCCAACATTGCAAATACGGCACCAAACAAATTACCCCATCCGAGTTGCATTGTATAAATCGCATTTTCTTTATTCGAATAGCAGTTCGCAATGGTCTTGTTCAGACTGTATCCCGAGGATTTGAAAATCCGTTGAATCTCTTTTACCAGTTTCTGTTTGCACACAGGATCATTCTTTTCTTCACAGCTACCAGCTATTGCGTTTATTTTTGCAATATCGATGTTCTTTTCGATGTTCTTTGACGTCTGCTGGTTTAGTGGTGCAGCGTCTAAACTTTGCGCACTGGTGGTACAGCCCAGCAAAAAAAATCCCAATAATACAGTCAAGAATGCTTTCTTACCTTTTTTCATGTTTCCTCCTTTTCCATTCAATCTTTTCTTACAAATTAACCTCGCGAATTCAGTCAAAAAAACCCACCATCGAGGCTGTATAATGGGCATCGTTATCGGCTAGATGCAACAAGAAAAATAGTTCCCAGCCGGTGAACGCATTAACGCGTACTTTGTAGTAAAAATCCTCTTTTAAACAAGGTTCTGTTTGCTAAAATCTGATACAATAGCTTCAACATCTTCATCCTTGAGGAAGTCTACAATGGAATATTTCTTTCCCAATCCGTTCAGGGATGTGCCTGTGACCACACCTTTTTTTCGCTTGTTAGAAATCCAAAAGCGGTCGTGAAGAAAATTGGATGTGGTGTGAGAAATCGTTATCGCCGGACAAGCGTGCCTGATCTCATGTTCGACAATTGATTTGGTTTGAATTGAAAATGCCTTTCCATGTTTCGCGGTTACTATCCTTAGATTGACCAATGTGGAAGCAAATTCCTGAATTATTCTTGAAATCATTTCTGGATAGGAATCTTCTATTCTTGCAGGAAAGAAATAAGGGTCAATAATTATTAATTCTTCGTCAATTCCAATATTTGAAAGGTAGCGTAATAACAGCGATTCAATTTTTTCTGGGGGCGTGGATGGGGTTGTTAAATCCTCAAGAATGAGCTGCATCTGGTGATAATTTGTGAACCCGTGCTTAACAATATATTCTATAAAATCGGCCTTCAGGTATAAGATTGGATCTGAAATATGAAGCAGTTTGCATCCTGATAAGTCGAGGGGTTGAGCATTAGAATAATCTACTATAAATTGAGCGAAATCAAAATCCTTGTGCGGAGTCAATTCGAAAAATATAGATTTTGCCATGAGCCTCCATAACCCCCATTTGCCAACGAAAAAATCACCAGCGCCTTGCACCATCCCCCGCCAGGACCGCAGAGCTTCCAGGCGCCTGGTGCAGCGTTTTATTGACATCCAATATTTACAAATATATGAAATTCCAGGGCAAAAAGCCGTATTGTCATAAAAATGGCAGCCTATTTCTTTACAGATTCGATCCCAAATGGCACATTCCACTGTACAGCGGCATAGAACTGGCCGTCTACGACGAAACTGCCCCAGCGGGAAAACCTGAACTCAGAATTGTTCCACCTAATTTGCTAAATTAGCCAGTTCGGCATTCCTTTAGGCAATCATCTCCAGGGATTTCCTTACAGCAGCGGGTACACGGATTGGAACGAACCTCTCTGAAGAGTAGAGGTAATCTTCTCCGCTTTCGTCAATGACTCTAATATCGCCGTCTGCCGCTGCATCCTCGTCTGGAACAACTTTGTAGATCTTGTGCCGCTCTAGGGATGCCGGATAGTCGGTGTTATCGATACACACGACATATATTTCTTGTTTTTCGAAGGGTTCTTTCATGATTATTCCACATATCGCTTTCGTTTGATTTCTCTTCTGCCAATTCCATGGGCCTCATACCAATGAAGCTCAGCCATTCGGACGCGGCCTGTTCTTAAACGAATACGGGCGTATCCCTTAAGCTTTCTCCACTTCCCCTTTCCGTATTGACGGTTCAATCGGGCTATGTCGCGGATGCCAAGGCCTCTAGCGATCAATTCGACGGCACCTATCTCTCCAATGACCTCGAATTCACTCATTATAGTTTACATTCCCAAAACCTTCTCATTTGGCCCAAACGAACTACATGTAATGGCCGAAAGTTGTTTTTAGACCACGGAAAAAAGCCTTACGGTTTAAAGGTGACGCACCCAAAGGTCAATCCACCGCTGAATACTCTTGGCGTTACCAGGAAAGTTGTATTCGGGCTTTGAATTGAAAAGCTGTCATTCCATCCGCCATGCACGTTTATGGATTTTTGATTGTTTAAGGTGTATGGCGCAGTAAAAGAGCCCCTACCGACCCTGATCGTTCCACCGCTTTCAACTGCATTTATAGCATCTTGGAGATTTGAATAGCACGGTGTGTTGCCACTGCAACCATCAGTTTTGCTTACATACACAATGGTATTAATGCCGCCCCAAACCGCCCTAACATATGCCGAATCGTTCGTTTTTCTGATCGTACCGCCTGCACCGGTCGAAAAATCGATAACCCATGCATAATACCGGTTTTCGTCATAAGTTGTAGAAGTCCAATAATCATCATTCCGTGTTTCCTGAAAACTGGGGTCAATTGCCGGTACGCAGACGGATAAATCAACAATCGATTCAAGTTCCTTGATGGTCGGAAGGCGCCAATTCCAGCGATTACCAAGATTCAATTCTTCGCAGTAGGCTAAAGCCTCTTTCCAGGTCAGCATGTTCTCTGGGGTGGCCGTTTGCCAAACAAGGCCTGTTCGCGTATCTGTAGTGGTTCCGTCTTGATTGTCTTGGAACGGCCCAACAGGGCTAGGAGTAATCGTACCGCCCCGTACAGCCCGAACATAACCGGAAGCCGAAGTTTTTGACTTCGTTCCGTCTCCTCCATTTTCGAAGGTGATCAACCAAGCGTTATCCCTATCGTAATCCTGTGTTGTTGCAGTCCAGTAATACCCGGAATAGGTCAACGATGAAAAAGCAGCATATGTTGCCGGGTCTGAAGCGGAAATATCGATGATTGTTTCCATTTCGATAATTGTAGGAAGCCTCCAATCTTGTTTTCCCCCCAGCTCCAAAGATTCACAGAAGTAAAGCGCCTCATTCCAATCGGTCAACCGGAAATTTCCTACACCGTCCCGCGCCGAGTCCTCCTGCCATGTAAGGTTTGTTTTGGTATCCGTCACAGTTCCGTTGCCGTTGTCGATCAATTCAGACCACGCATGCTGGGAAAGGCAAACCAAAAGAGCAAATGTCAACAAAACGGCCTTTTTCATGATAGCCCCTTTCAACTTCCGCCTCTGACGGCACGGACATATCTTGAATCGTATTCCTTTTCGCCATATGAATCACACGCATCGCTTCCATCATAGAAATAAACGTACCATGCATAACGGGCATTGGCGGCCGAGCTGTTTTTAGACCAGTAATACTCATGGGAGCCGTATTGTGTGTTTGGAAAAAAACTTTTGTTTATCGCCGCCCCAGGAGAATGCGGACCGTAAATGACGATCGTTTTTAGCTCCAGTTTTGAAGGCATTCGCCAGTCATCAAAGCCTCCAAATTCAGCTGAATTCAGTTCCGCGATGAAAACTTCAGTGTTCTTACCGTTATTATAAAGCCCGGCAACTCCTCCATTCGTTTGCGGGTTGCTATCATACCACGCATATACATTGTCCGCATCATGGGGATCAACGTAATTAGAAACATCATCTTTATTCGTTTTTTTCTCCCAAATCAGCCCGGTCACATTGTCTTTGACCATAGACCATGATTCCGCTGAATCTGATAGAATGTTCCCGCTTTCATCCAATTTTGTATAAGATGGCGGGTTGATCAGATAGCTTCCGTCTTGTCCGGAAAAATGCTCCCCAGATTCAGGGCAATTGATGGTTCGCCCTTGATCATCATAGCATTCCGTTTGTCCTGTATCTGGAACCTGCCATGCTAAAGCCGGAAAAGAAAATATACAGATAAAAAATAACACAGCAATAACAATAGTAAATCTTCTCACGGGTTAACCTCCATTTTGAAAATGCTTTTTCAAGAACGATTTGCTATGGAAAAAATGGCATCCTTAAATAACAGGGTAATGTTTTGCTGATCTAAAAATCAGAAGCGAAATTATTATGTTTCCAAATTTTACCTTGTCATTCATGTTTCAAATGTATCCACAATCGTAATGATGAACACCTTTAATACCCCAGCCAAACTGCCCAAACACCTGGAGTGCCTGCATGTTTCTTTTGTCGCATCTTGGTCCAAACCAAATTTCTGGAGCAAGAAACCACAAAAAGTTCTGTTCACCACTATCCACAAACGGATGTTCCACATAAGGAATAATCAGGCCTTTCGCCACTCTAGTGCGGACTTCTCTTATAGGAACGCTCATTACCAGCCGGACCTCTTGTTCTTCTTCAAATGCTGGATTCTTTAGCCTCAAAAGCTGACCGTAGACACGGGCGAGGGGTTCCGGGTCTTTATCTATCAGCTTCCAAAATGAGTCTGCGGCGCCGCCAGAGTCTGTATGCATCTTGCGTAGAGCTTCAATATCTTCCCCCCTTTTCTCAACAACACCGTCGAGAAAGCTTCCATGGTCATGGTAGATACAGTCAACAAGAAAACGACTGCTTGTTTTTCCAATACCCGGAAGATACTTTCGCCGGAATCCTATAGCTGCGCCACGACCATCTTCACCATAGGCACGCCACTGACTGAGAACACGTGGGGAGCGAGATAGTGAAAAAACGCAGTGCGCTCGGGAAAACCCGTACCAGTGTAGTGCAAGCGATAGGATTTTCTTGGAATTCTCGTCATATCTATCGAGAAAAAGGTCAATAGCATGAACGATCTCCTTCCGATCATTAAGATAACGACAGTCACTCGCCCACACGCTGCGGGAACTGATGATACCGTTGAGACCGGTAATGGTAGTATAATGATATATAAGTTCGTCTTGGGCCATTTCTTGATTCACTTGCTACTCATATAGGCCGCAACGTTTATTATCAGGAAATTTGCTCTGATAAATGCAAAAGGCCCCAGGTTCCATTGGCAAGCCACCTTCTCTTCTGAGAATCTTGATTTCCCATTTCTGTCTCACAATAGGCTTCGCCTTTTCCAGACAAACTGAGACACAATTACAAGAAGAACTGATTTTTGTCAAGAAAATAGAAAATTTGTTGTTTAGTGATAAAAATCTAGGTTGAAAACATTAGGATGTCTGATCTAGGCGTGAAAGATAAATCGAATGGAGTCCCAACTAGACTCACTCCCTAATGGTAAATAAACTATTTAATTTAAAAAGTTTATAGGAAATACTGATCTTTTCATGCTCACTTAGTGCGCTGACGGATTCGGTAAAAGAGACTTAACTTTATAGATTCCGGGAATTGTAAGTCCCATTGTTGTAGTGAAGTGTAGTGAGGTAGGTTTTGTGACTGTTTTCCGCAAATAGGAAAAAGCCTTAAAAATACAAGATCAAAATCCTTGTCAATGGTCTTTTTTCGATGCCTCGCATATCCCTGGGGTATCCAATCCGCGCATATACGATTTGCCGGAAAAACGGGGTGTATGATGGGGATAGGGGACGCCCTTTATATATTTATATTTACAAGCCCGCCGCAATGTGTTACTAACCGCTCATGCCGAGAAAAGCACGAATAGACGCGCCGGGCTCCCTACACCATGTCATGGCGAGGGGAATTGAACGTCGCAACATATTC
>JAIPFG010000181.1 GCA_021736745.1 Pseudomonadales bacterium | reverse complement strand
GTGGCGTTTATCAGTATTTGCTGTTATCCCAATCGCCTAATGGTTCCGAAGCCACGGATCGCGCTCAATTAGATGTTGAAAGTGTCTGGTGTGTAAGAACCAGTCCATCCTTTTATGGGACAGGTTTCAGGCTTAAAGTCATCACCCCTGAAGCACGCCGTGTTTTGGAAAAGTGTAGCCATGATCGTTAAGTGTTCATGCGCGCCCAACGGTTTTTGACCGACCCTATAGTGATGGTTA
Organism: Pseudomonadales bacterium; assembly: GCA_021736745.1. GTDB lineage: Bacteria > Pseudomonadota > Gammaproteobacteria > Pseudomonadales > IMCC2047 > JAJFKB01. Next base: position 6,397 of record JAIPFG010000181.1, on the reverse strand, counting down.
GCACAAAAGACCTCACCATTTCCCCTTTCAATAGATTTGCAGTGCTGTGTCGCCCTTTATTAGCCAACGTTGCCATTAACGTATCAGGATGACGGCGTGTTAAGCCATATTTGGTTCAGCTTCTTTTTGCTCGCGTTTCTTGCCAGTCTCGTTCAGTGGTTATTCATGGGGCAGGCGGATATTTTTTCACTGGTAATCAACACCACCTTTGATATGGCCAAGCTGGGTGCGGAAATTTCGCTCGGTTTAATCGGGGTGCTTTGTCTTTGGCTCGGCTTTTTTAAGGTGGCGGAATCCTCTGGCATCATCGGGAAGATAGCGAAACTACTTGCGCCCCTGTTTCGTCGACTGATGCCTGATGTGCCGGAAGGTCACCCAGCCCTGGGGTCAGTCACTATGAATCTAGGCGCCAATGTCCTCGGCCTGGATAATGCAGCGACACCATTAGGGCTCAAGGCCATGCGGGATTTGCAGACGCTAAATAAGATTAAGGATAGTGCTTCCAACGCCCAAATATTGTTTCTGGTTCTCAATACATCATCGGTCACACTGTTGCCGGTAACCGTTTTTTTATTCCGTGCACAACAGGGCGCAGCAGAGCCTGCATTGGTATTTATTCCTATTTTATTAGCGACTACTGCGTCGACGTTGGCCGGTCTGCTGCTGACCGCCAGAATTCAAAAACTACCAATCTGGGATCGCGTGGTTTGTGCCTACTTCGCAGGTTTTATTCTGCTTATTTCATTGCTGGTATTTACCTTGGCGCAAATGCCGTCGGAAGCGATGGCTCCCTTCTCATCACAATTAGGTAATTTTATTCTGTTTGCTGTCATCATGTTGTTCCTAGTACATGGTTATTACCGCAGAATTAATGTCTATGAGGCCTTTATTACTGGTGCTAAACAGGGTTTTGGGGTTGCGGTCAGAATTATCCCCTACTTGGTGGGAATGTTGGTAGCCATCGGTGTATTCCGTGCCAGTGGTATGTTAGACGGACTTCTTTGGCTGATTGAGAAGCTGGTGGTCAGCGTGGGTATGGATGCAGAATTTGTCAAAGCATTGCCGACCGCATTAATGAAGCCTTTAAGTGGAAGTGGTGCCCGTGCGATGATGCTGGAAACCATGTCCACCTATGGCGTTGATTCTTTTCCTGCTTTGGTTTCGGCGACAATTCAGGGAAGTACAGAGACTACCTTTTACGTGCTTGCGGTTTATTTTGGCAGCGTTGGTATTAAGAAAGTGCGTCATGCCATTGTCTGTGGTTTATTTGCAGATCTGGTTGGAATCGTCACGGCAATCGTAGTTTCCTATTGGTTTTTCGGATAGCTTAACGTGGCCGCGAGGTTGAAGTGTCGAAACCTGGACATGCCCTGACAATAGCTGCGACAATTTCTCTTAATTGCTGACGATGCTATTAATTGAAGAAGTACCTGAAGCGTTTTACCAAAATCTGCAAGCGAAGAGGTTTCAATAATGACAGACACGCTTTTCACCAAAATTATTGATCGTGAAATCCCCGCTGATATTGTTTATGAAGACGAGCAATGTCTTGCGTTTAGAGATATTAATCCAAAAGCGCCTATGCATATCCTGGTGATACCGAAAAAGTGTATCGCTAAATTAACGGAGGCGAAGCAAAACGATGAACCTTTACTTGGACATCTGATGACGGTAGCGTCTGTAGTTGCCAGTAAAGAGGGTTATGGTGATGCGTTCCGTCTGGTAGTCAATAATGGCGCGGCCGTCGGGCAAAGCGTATTTCATCTGCATTTACATATTTTGGGTGGGCGAGATTTTATGTGGCCACCGGGGTAGGGCAAGATGGATGTCAGGTTTTCTCGACGAGAAATGATTGGGCTGATGGGGAGTGCAGCCCTTATGGGAATGACGCCAAGGCTGTCTGCCACTGAGCAGAAGTTGTTTCGCATTAGAACAATTACGGCAGGCGTACCAATGTCAAACGTGGGTGATATCAGCGCGTTGTTGGACGCCATTGGCTTTTTGCAACAGGCAAAAGCGTCTTATCAAGCCTTGGGCTATGAGGTGCAGACAGTAAGGGTGGCGACCCAACCCTTAGCCGAGTACAACCAAGATTGGGCCGACGATCGAAGTATGGCCGCGTTGATCAAGTTGGACAAAATTGCCATCGAACATCAACTCAACATCAGCATTGGTCCGGTGATCACAAGCAATTTACCGGATGATCATTTTGCACACTGGGCCGCTGAGCTAATCAATAATACTCAGAATATTAGTTTTTCCGTACAGGTTGCTTCTGCTCAACTGGGTATTCATCAGCAGGCGATTCGTTGCGCCGCAGAAGCTATTCAGTCCATTGCGCAGGTACTCCCGAACGGTGAAGGGAACTTTCGTTTTGCGGCGGCCGCCTTTTGTCCTCCGGGAACCCCCTTTTTTCCAGCAGCGTATCACCAAGGTAAACCGGCGTTTAGCCTGGGTTTAGAATCGCCACGGCTGTTGCAAGCCGTTTTTCGAGAAGCGTCGGACAGAGAGGATGCTAAGCGAAGACTAAAACAGCAGATGGAAAGGCTCTATGCGCCACTGGAAGCGCAAGCACTGAAAATCGCGCAGGAATCACAACGTCATTACTTAGGCATGGATGTTTCGCCCGCGCCTGCACCGGATTCCAGTATTGGCCAAGCTATCGAGATATTGACGGGTGCCCCCTTTGGTAGCGCCTCTACACTAGCAGGTTGTGCCGCCATTACCGATGTTCTCAAATCTCTCGATATCAAGAAATGTGGCTATTCAGGCCTGATGTTACCTGTTTTGGAGGATAGAATACTGGCTGCGCGTGCGGCGGAAAATCGGTATTCGGTTTCTGAGCTGCTGCTATATTCCAGTGTTTGTGGCACGGGGTTAGACGTAGTGCCCTTGGCTGGCGACACATCCATTGAGTCAATTGTTGCCGTGATCAGCGATATGGCGGCCTTGGCGACCAAGTACCAAAAGCCGTTATCGGCGCGTTTGCTGCCTTTGCCGGGATTAAAAATAGGTGATATCGCCCAGTTTAATAACCCTTATCTGGTTGATGCGGTGGTAATGAAGATCGATTAACCTTTAAAATAAGGGCTTCTTCCCGGTTGGCGGAACCTTCAATTGTCCGCTTTGTGTGTAACTGTATTTATTTTAAGAGAAGAAATTAATGAATCAATCCACTCGCTTAAGTGCATTAACCGAATCCCTGTTGACTAAATTTTTAGAACGCTATGGTATTCAGTCCATTGATATTAAGAAAAACTTGAATTTCAGCAATGATCGAGAAATCAGCGAGGTTGTTCTGAAGAACTGCCTTGAGGTGAATGGAGCCACTGAGGATTATCTGGTGAATTTTAAGTTGCAGGAAGAAGGTGCCGATACCGTTCAATATTTACGCCGTATTATTGCCAAACCTGACCTGGTCATTGAATTGACTGAACAAGGGCACGAAATGGAAGTCGCTGAATTGGAAAAACGGCTGCAGAATTTTTTATCATTGATAAAAACCCGTGTCGAGAAGGCGAAGCAGGAACAGGAAGTACAAAGTATTCGCTTCGTGGGCAATACCTTTGTGCTTAACAAAAGTACCACTTTTCGAGTATTAGCTGATGACGGTGAAGGCCGCCTTGATATTGAGATTTTGGGTGGTGATGGGCTACAGGAATTGATGTTTTCGGCACACGGTTTGTTGGATGGTTTGTATACCGGGTTTATCGAACTGGTGGAGGCGCATTAGCCGTAACCGTTAGATTTGATCAGGGCTTATTTTGTTTTTGGCGTTGTTGATGACGATAGACGCCAAATCTGCCCCACCAAAAATCTATTTCTTTTTCAAATGTTGCGCCTAAAGCAAGTGCAAGATGAATGGATGCCTGATTTTCAATATGAATCAGGCTGATAAATGGAATCTCGGGTAGGTATTCTTCCGCCGTGGCTAACAGGGAGCGTGCCGCTTCGCTGGCATATCCCTGCCCCCAGTGCGCTTTTAGTAACCCCCATTTTATTTCAGGCTCGGGCCAGCCTCCGGGATACCAATAACCCGCGACGCCAATTAATTCGCCTGTTTCTAGTTGTTCCAGAGCATAGGGCCCATAACCGTGGATATGCCAATGCCCAATCATACAGGCAATGGAACGCCAACTTTCGTTGCGGGTGAGGGGTTTCCCGCTGGTGTATCGGGTAATCTCTTCGTCAGCGTAATACTGGGCCATGACATCCCAATCAGCTTCAATAAACGGCCTCAGTTGCAAGCGTGTAGTGGTTAGCCTTTCAGGAACCCGAAATATCATCTATCGTACCTGTCACTTTCCCTGACCAGAGGCTAATTCTGTAAGTTAATCATCATGATCGAGTGCCGAAAGGTAGCCTTCGTTGGCCAGGCGCTCGCCGATGAAGTCACGGTATTCCGGTGCAGATTTAACGCCATAACCTTCAATCAAACGGTTGTAATAATTAAATAGCCCACAAATGGAGACGGCATGGTAAAAGGCATCCTCATCCCAGCCAGCCGCAAAAACAGCATCAACATCAGCCTGAGTTACCTGTGTTGGTTTCTCCGTCAGCTTTTTCACGTATTTGAGCAGGGGCTTCATTTTATCGTCGATGTCAGCCTGGTCAATATCCATCACCAGGGCGTCAATCAATCCCTTGCTAATGCCTAACACTTCCGCTGTTGCCGAATGGGTATCACAGCAAAAACGGCAGGCATTTAAACCCGAGGTAAAAGCACCAATCAATTCACGTTCTGCGGTTGTCAGAGAGGAGGGTCCACGAATGAGTTGTTCTGTAAACTGCATGATTAAGCGACCACTATCCGGGAATTTTTTCAATATGGTCGAGGGGCGGGCGTTTTCTCCGATAGAATCCAGGAATGGCATAATGGTTATCTCCTCTAAAACCTGCTCGAAAATGTTTTACAGCAGGTTCCTGGTATATTGTTGGTGATCAGCGTCAATGGACGAGCGGTTATAATAAGGCTTTTTCCGGGCAAATACACATTTGGCCACGAAATGGGGAAATCAAGTTAGCCAGTTGTCGCACCAGTCAGTAAAATCATTGGTTGTTTCGGACACAGATTCCACTTTGTCAGAACAAAGCATCTACCATGGATCCAAGATTACATGAGACTAAAAAATTGTTACAACACTGGGGACTTCCGCAAGCTTGCCAAGCAAAAGTTACCAGCGCCGATCTTTCATTATATCGATGGGGGGGCTGATGATGAGGTCACCCTGCGAAGAAACACGGAGGCGTTTAACGGCTATGATCTGGTGCCTAATGTGTTAACCGGCATCGACTCAGTTGATCTTAGCACCGAGGTCTTAGGGCAGAAATTAAAACTACCGTTATTGTTTGCCCCCACTGCCTTGCAACGACTCTTTCATCACCAGGGAGAGCGGGCGACCGCTAGAGCGGCTGAAAAGGTTGGCTCGATGTACGGTATGTCGACCATCGCTACATGCAGTATTGAGGAAATGGGGGCACTCACTCAAGCCCCAAAATTATTTCAGATTTATGTGCATAAAGATCCCGCCATGACGGTGGATTTGATTGATCGTTGTAAAGCGGCCAATTTTGATGCGCTGGCACTAACAGTCGATACCATTGTTGCCGGTAATCGCGAACGTGATTATGTGACGGGTATGAGTACACCGCCGAAACCAACCCTGGCCAGTCTGCTCAGTTTTGCCCTGCATCCGCAATGGTCTTTAAACTATCTGTTCAGAGACAAATTTGATCTGCCCAATGTCTCTAAATATGTCAAAGATGGCAGTGATATGAAATCTTCCGTGGTGGATTATATCAACCACCATATTAATTCCCGTATTTCCTGGGACGATGCAGCAAAAATGATTGAGCAATGGCAAAAACCCTTTGCCATTAAAGGCGTGATGTCGGTTGCCGATGCCAAAAAAGCTGTAGAAATCGGAGCCAGTGCCATCATGCTTTCAAATCATGGAGGGAGGCAGTTGGACGGATCGAGAGCGCCCTTCGATCATCTCAAAGCGGTGGTTGATGCCGTCGGCGGGGATATCGAAATTATCCTTGATGGCGGTATCCGTCGTGGCACGCATGTGCTGAAAGCGTTGGCGCTGGGCGCTAACGCCTGCTCCGGTGGACGGTTTTACCTCTATGCGCTAGCGGCGGCAGGACAGGCAGGGGTGGAGCGTGCTATTGGAAATCTTCGTAATGAACTGGAAAGAGATATGATGCTGATGGGTTGTTCTCGCCTTGCTGATTTGAACGAGACGATGTTAGCGCTACGTCCTAGGTGCTGAGTATTTAGCCTCCCTTATCGGTGGCATTGGTTTCGAGCCTCATTTGACGCTCCATTATCCGGGTACTCACATTAAATAGTTTTGGGGCTGACCTAGATAAAATCACTTATCTAGGTCAGCCC
>JAIPFG010000180.1 GCA_021736745.1 Pseudomonadales bacterium | reverse complement strand
AACCTACGTGCAGCCAGATGAGGAAAAAGATGAGGGTTGCGAAGGCCGAATAAATGGCGGCAGTTTTAGCAGAGGTAGCGACAAAGGTGGCGAATCCCCAGCCGGCAGTTTGCCATAATACCCCGGCCACCAGTGCGCCGACGAAAGCGGGTTTTAATTTAACCTTGGTGTTAGGGATGAACGTATAAATAAAAATAAAGGCGCAAATAATCAGTATGTATGGGATCAGTTTGGTAGCGGCTTCAATGAAACTGCCAAAGGGTTCAATCGCTGCGATCCATTGCACGACGGAGGTATTGAGCATCGTGCTGGTTAAGCCCAGAGCAGAGATAACCAACACCGGGCCGATCATCAATACCGATAAATAATCACTGAACCGCTGAGACATCGGGCGAGTATGGGAGACCCGCCAAGTGTGATTAAAGGCCGCCTCAATTTTTTGCATCAGTGCGATAACTGTATAGAAGAGTAATGCCACACCCAGAGAACCGAGAACCCCCACTTTCATGTTCTCCACAAAGCCAATGATGCTGGTGGTAATTTGCACGCCCTGATCCCCCAAAGGGGCAAGGAGGTTGAGTAATAGGGGTTCAATTTGGTTGTGTACACCAAAAGCTTTCAGTACTGAAAAACTGACAGCCAGCAGCGGGACAAGAGATAGCAGCGTGGTGTAGACCAGACTCATTGCACGCAAAGTGAGTTGGCCAGCGGTCATGTCTCTCGCAACAGCAAACAGAACACGAAAACATTGCGTTAGATTCGCACGCCAGCGAGGCATACTACTTAATTCGGTATGCCAGATGGAATCGATGAACTTGGATATATTGTCTTTAGGTAACGCAGCCATTGACGATCCTCGCCCCTTTTTTATCATTAGGATTGGACGAAACAATAAGCTTTTGTGAAAGGCTGTGCAACCGGCAGAGAAAGGAATCCGTTAGCTTTATAAATTCCCAAGATGTTTTTTAACGATCTGTAGCATCGGTTTGAAGACCTTCGGCGAAGCACAGACAATATGACCGGAGTTCAGATAATTGTTACCACCTTGAAAATCACTGACCAGACCACCGGCTTCTTTCACCAACAGGGTGCCTGCGGCGATGTCCCATTCCTGTAAATTCATTTCCCAGAAACCATCGAAACGGCCGGCGGCAACGTAAGCCAAATCGAGCGAGGCTGCGCCGGGGCGTCTTATGCCAGCCGTTTGTCCGGCGATTTCATGCATGCATTCCAGGTATGGCTTCATATGATTCAATGCAAAGCCGCTAAAGGGAATACCTGTGCCGATCAGTGCGCCCTCCAGGCCGCGGCGGCCTGATACGCGCAGGCGTTTACCATTTAAAGACGCGCCATCGCCATTACTGGCGGTAAATTCTTCGCGCTTGATCGGGACAAAAACTACAGCATGCTGGACACGGCCCTTGTGTTTGCAGGCAATGGAAATGGCAAAGTGAGGGATGCCATGAAGAAAATTAGTGGTACCATCAAGGGGATCGATAATCCACTCATAGTCGGGGTTGTTACCAGCGCTCACACCGGTTTCTTCGCCGCGAATGCTGTGGTCAGGGTAAGCCTTGCGCAATTGGTAAATAATTTCTTTTTCTGCGGCTCGGTCAACCTCGGTCACGAAATCATTACGGCCTTTTTCTTCGATGGCCAGCAGGTTAACGCGTTCCATCGCATCAATAATAATTTCTCCGGCTTTACGCGCCGCGCGCGACGCAATATTCAGCATGGGTTGCATGATTGAAGGTACCTGACTTTTTAAGGAGCAACTAAAGCTGGTCAGATATCCGCCACTTTTGACGGAATAAGCCAGCAAAACAAAATGGGCGGCTATTCTAACAGGGAAAAAGGACAGGAACTACTGAATCTTGCGTGTTGAGATTGTGTTTGCCTATCTATTGGTTACAATAGCTCACTGTACCTGAGGAGGTTCAGTAGTTTTTCCGGGGTAGTCTACCCATTAAATAGATATTTACCTTACAAAGAGGATGCTTTCTAGCACCCTCTATTTGTCGTTTTGTCTGAGGAAGAAGCAGTGACGGATAATTTTAAAGAAGAATCATTACGCTATCACCGCCTGCCCGTACCGGGTAAATTGGCGATCGAACCCACTAAACCTATGGCCAATAAACGCGATTTGGCCCGCGCCTATTCTCCCGGTGTCGCCTATGCCTGCGAAGCCATTGTTGAAGACCCCAAAGAAGCCGCCTCTCTCACTTCACGTGGTAATCTGGTGGGCGTAATTACTAACGGTACCGCAGTGCTCGGTCTGGGTGCTATTGGGCCATTGGCATCGAAACCGGTCATGGAGGGTAAAGCGGTATTGTTCAAAAAATTCGCCAATATCGATGTGTTCGATATCGAATTTGATGAGGGGGATCCGGATAAACTGATTGAGCATATTGCTGCGCTGGAACCGACCTTCGGCGGAATTAATCTGGAAGATATAAAAGCGCCCGAATGTTTTTATATCGAGAAAAAATTACGCGAACGCATGAGTATTCCGGTATTTCACGATGATCAGCACGGTACGGCGATTGTTGCCGCGGCGGCAGTTTATAACGGGCTCAGCATTGTGAATAAAAAGATTGAAGAGGTGAAACTGGTGGCCTCGGGCGGCGGTGCCGCCAGTATCGCCTGTATCGATTTGCTGGTCAGTATGGGACTCTCACGCCAGAACGTCTACGTATGTGACAGCCGTGGTGTAGTCTATCTGGGGCGTACTGAGGGGATGAATGAGTACAAGGAGAAGTATGCACAGGATACTTCTTTACGCACCTTAGATGATGCTATCGATCAAGCCGATATATTTATGGGCTTGTCCGGACCTGGTGTTTTAACTCAGGATATGGTGAAAAAAATGGCGGATAAGCCGCTAATTCTTGCGATGGCCAATCCGACACCTGAAATTTTACCGGAGCTGGCGCGTGAGGCTAGGCCGGATGCCATTATTGCCACTGGCCGTTCCGATTACCCCAATCAGGTTAATAACGTACTTTGTTTCCCTTTTATTTTCCGTGGCGCACTGGATTGTGGGGCAACCACCATTAATGAAGAAATGAAGTTGGCCTGCGTAAAAGCCATTGCTGCTTTAGCACGCAAGGAATCCAGCGAAGTAGTAGCGGCGGCCTATGCGGATGAAGAGCTGAAATTTGGCCCCGAGTACCTGATTCCCAAACCTTTTGATATCCGCCTGATAGAGGAATTACCTGTTGCTGTGGTGGAAGCGGCAATGGCGAGTGGTGTTGCGACACGACCGATTGAAGATCTGGTGGCCTACCGTAGAAAGCTGCATAGCTCGGTCCATCGCAGTGGTTTGTTTATGCAGCCAATTTTTGAGGTAGCGCGACGCTCGCAAGAGCGTTTGGTTTATGCCGAAGGGGAAAACGAAGATGTGTTGCGTGCAGTACAGGCGGTGGTTGATGAAAAAATTGCACGTCCAATTGTGATCGGACGCCCTGATATTATCCAGGAGCGCATCGAACAGATGGGTTTGCGTTTGCAAGTGGAAAGAGATTTTGAGCTGGTTAATCCTGAGAAGAGTGAAGGGCATCAAGAATATTGGGAGTACTATCATTCGCTAGTGGGTAGAAATGGCGTCTCGGTGGAAGCGGCAAAATCGATCATTCATACCAATAGTACGGTACTTGCTGCTGTGATTGTGGCGTTGGGTGAGGCTGACGGCTTGATTTGCGGAAAGGTTGGGCGTTTTGATTATCATATGCGTGATATTATGGGCGTGATTGGGCCACGCGAGAAAGGTCAGCATGTATCCTCCACCTCTACCTTGCTATTACCCAAAGGTGAACCACTCTTTTTGGCGGATTCCTTTATCAATGTAGACCCGACCGCTGAACAGATTGTGGAAACGGCCAAGGCCAGTATTGAAGTGGTGCGCCATTTTGGTGTAAAACCGAAGGTGGCGCTGTTGTCGCATTCCAATTTTGGCACCTCTAACGCCAGTTCAGCATTAAAGATGCGCAAAGCCTCGGAAATTTTAAGAGCGACCATGCCGGATGTACAAATTGATGGCGAAATGCATGCGATGTCGGCGATGCGTCCAGAATTACTGCAAACAGTGTTCAAGGGGTCTGAGTTGAAAGGGCAAGCCAATTTATTGGTGATGCCAAATCTGGATACGGCAAATATCGCATTGGGGTTAATTCGTTCCCTCACCAATGCGTTGTTAATTGGCCCGCTCTTGTCGGGCCTGGCCAAGCCGGCACATATCGTGATTCCCTCGGTAACCCCACGGGGTATCTTGAACATGAGTGCCTACACGGCCGCAGATATTCAACGTTATAAAGGGCGGGCAACGTTATAAAGAGCAGGTTGTTTGTTTTGATAACTGCCGGGTAATCTTGCCCGGCAGGTTATTCTCGCTCTAAATCATCATTGTTGGCGCGTAATCGATATTGGCGCGGAGTAATCTGGTAGTGCGCTTTAAAACAGCGATGGAAATGTGATAAATCACCAAAACCCCATTCCAGTGCAATATCGGTGGTAGAGAGATGTTGCATTGCTGAACTGGCAAGAGTCCGGGAGCAAGCTTCCAACCGTTGTTGCTGAATATAGCGGGAAACCGAAATACCCTCTTCTTTAAATAGCATGTGCAGGTATCGCTTACTGATACCTTCCGCTTGCGCGATGAATTCAGGTGATAGTCTGGAGTCCTGCAAGTGCATGGCAATAAAGCGTTTGATACGGCGTAAATGATCTTGCACAGCGCTTTCCTGGGGAGAAATATCGGCATTGGACATGGCTTCCAACGAAGTAATCAGCAGGTCGAGGATATTGGCTTCCAATCTTTTCACTACAGCCGGAGAAAGTAATTCGATGCGCTGTATTAACGAAAATAGAAACTGGCTTAACAGGCCGTGGGTAGGAAATTCACTGCCCATGCGGATGCCTAGGTAATCATCTGGGCTCTTCAATAATTCATGCAGCGTTGCTTGCGGAATGGCCAGCACGGCTTGTTGATAAGCCGATGGTAAATGTAACTGATAGGGCTCGGTCGTACTGCAAAGAGCAAAGTCCCCTGGTTTCAGGTGCGCTTCGCGGCCGCATTGTTGGAGAGTGCTCTCCCCTTTTAATTGAAATTTGACAAGGTAAAAGGGGTCGGTGATTCCGGCAATATCCTGTTTACGGCGGTAAACGGTAAGTGAGTTGCTGGCGATACGGGCAAGTTTCATTTTGTCCAGAGTCGTCTTATAGAGCTCCCCGGAAAATACGTCGCCTTGCTTATTGCGGTTGATGCTGACATCCATTTGGCAAAAGGTTTCGCAGACCGAGTGCGTAAAATGATCAAACTCGGCAATGGAATAGTATTGTGACTGCAATGAATTTTGTGTCATGAGGCAATTATGGCGCATTTTTACCCAAATGAAGAGGCTATCTTGTCTTTCCTCCGTCGATAGGTCAAGTCACAATTTCGTTGTGAAGCTTTACCAATACTGTTATTCAAGGAAACTCTTGTTAATTCCATTATTCATTTTTGCTGTTTTCGTTCGCGAGCACGTTTTTTAATGGCGGCTCGGTTGACCTCGATAAAACGTTTAAGCCAATAAGAAATCAGGGATTTACGACCAGTTGATAAAAAAGTATAGGCACCAACAGCAACAATAAATGCGCCGACCGCATCCACCATCAGATCGCTCATGGTATCGTCAAGACCACTTTTTTGCATATTCATCGTAAACAGGTTGTCCATACCGTATTCAAAAATTTCCCAAATCGCGCCAATTGAGAGTGCAAAAGTGAAGGTGAAAAGGGAAATAAATGGATAGGATAATTCCAGGTCGATGCGTTCATTAAAATTTAACACCCAAACCAGGCATAAGCCCAGCATGCCAAGTAAAAGGCCAGAAGTCAGGTGTAAGAGTTCATCCCACCACCAGAAGCGTTCATAAAAACCAGCCAGTTCTCCCAGGAAAATGGCGGCAAAAATAAAAATGATGGTGACTAAATCAAACTCGACCGGAAGGGAGACAGAAAATTGTCGGGCAAAAACTGTTGGAGTTAGTGAGAGTACGAGAATACCAAGAACAATGAATGTATTGACCCAGTGCTGATGATAGGCTGAAACCAGTCCTCCCAAAGCAAGTGCGCTCAAGAGAATTGTTTTCAGTGCTTTGGGATTCATAGTGACTGTCATTCTAATTCCCCTATCACGTGTAACCGCCATTATCGCCCAGTCGTTGAGTATTGCCAGTAATTCCTCTTACAGACAGAGCTGTTCTGAGGCGTTAAAATGTAGCTTTGGATATAAACCCCTTAACATGGCTTACCTTGCGGGATACCCAAACAGCCTATTGAAATACTATCTACGTAGCCGATACGGCTTTAAAATGGCTTCAAAATGCATATTTATTCCAATAAATACCACTTTTTTTTGCCATTTTCCCCTTGTATTGTCTGCCGCGAAAACATTTTCCAATAGCCAGCCATTGGTATTTTTTACCCTTCCGCTATTGTGTGTTGTTGAATCATCCAGAAAGGAGGCATTATGAGAGGTCTGATTATACTTTTGCTTCTGGTGCCGGTTGCTCAAGCTCAGGTTTATAAATGGGTGGATGATAATGGCAAGATTCATTACTCTGATGAAAAACCTCAAGGGCAGCAAGCATTAGAGGAAGAGGTAGAGATTAAGAACAGCCAATTGCAAATAATGGGTG
>JAIPFG010000179.1 GCA_021736745.1 Pseudomonadales bacterium | reverse complement strand
AATATTAAGTTCTCTTACTGACACAGTACGCCCCTATATCCAAAGTTTCTTGATACTACGTCTACCAAAGGTCAAATTGACCATCGCCCGAGTAATGACAATCGCAGTATACATAGAGGTAAGAATACCGATCGACAAAGTCACTGCAAAACCTTTCACCGGGCCTGTTCCTACCGCAAACAATATAACCGCTACCAACAACGTTGTAATATTGGCGTCAAAAATAGTTTCAAAGGCTCGCTCATAACCAGGATGGATTGCCGATTGTGGCGGCATGCCATTTTTCAATTCTTCTTTGATCCGCTCAAAAATCAACACGTTGGCATCTACCGCCATCCCCACCGTCAATACAATCCCGGCGATACCGGGTAACGTGAGGGTTGCTGACAGAATCGACATGACGGACACCAACAGCACGAGGTTAATACCCAAGGCAATATTTGCATAGAGCCCAAATGCCCGGTAATAAAGCAACATAAAGAGCACGACCAAAATCATACCGATTTGAACCGACTTCACACCCAAGTCAATATTTTCCTGCCCCAAACTTGGGCCGACTGTTCGTTCTTCAACAAAATAAATCGGTGCCGCCAACGATCCCGCGCGCAACAGCAGAGCCAACTCCGAAGACTCCTGTGGATTATCTAATCCTGTGATTCGAAAACGATTGCCTAACGCCGTTTGAATCGTCGCCAAACTAATGATGCTCTTCTCAACGTATTTATCCCGCTCAGGTATCAGTTCGCCATTGACTTCCTTAAACCGACTCCGAGTTTTATGTTCGATAAAAATGACTGCCATGCTGCGTTTGACGGCATTACTGGTTACCCGATTCATCAGTTTGCCACCCTTCGCATCCAGGGTTATATTGACCTGCGGCTGACCATTATCATCAAAACTCGCCCCCGCATTAGCCACACTGCTGCCGGTAATAATAATGCCCTTCTCAACAACCGCTGTTCTGACGCCCTTACTTTTATCGCGAAATTCAAATTCTTCGGTTCTACTACTCAGCTCATCTGGTTTTGCTTCAAGTCGAAACTCCAGGTTCGCCGTTGCGCCGATAATTCGTTTTGCCAATGCCGTATCTTGAATACCCGGCAGTTCCACAACGATACGATTACTACCCTGGCGCTGCACCAAAGGTTCGGCAACACCCAGCTCATTAACCCGATTTCGTAATGTCGTTAAATTTTGTTTGATGGCGTAATCTTCTATTTCACGCAATTTCGATTCAAGTAATGCTAACTTAATGAAGTATCCGTCTTCGCTCTGCTCTTCGGAAAATTGAAATTCCTTATACTCATCCCTTAAAACATCAACCGCTTGATCCCGCACCGATGCTGTTTCAAACTTGATTGAGATATGCCCTTCCTGCATTTCCACTAATCGATACCGCAGCTTTTCTTCACGCAGCAGATTTTTCACTTCACTAATGTAAATCTCTAAACGCTGTTCGATCGCCTTGGCCATGTCCACTTCCATCAGGAAGTGAACACCACCGCGTAAATCCAGCCCCAGTTTCATGGGAGAAGCCCCTAAATTAACCAACCACTCAGGGGTTGTAGGCGCCAGATTAAGCGCCACCAAATAGTCATCACCCACGGCATGCTTTGCCACTGCTTTTGCTTTCAACTGTGCATCATCATCAGCGAAGCGTATTAGGGCATTTTTTTCCGTAAGCTCTGTGTTGGTATAGGCTATCCCAGCTTTATCCAGTGCTTGAGTCACTCGATTCAATAAGGCTCGGTCTGTGACAGTAGCGCTACTGGCACCTGAAATCTGAAGCGCCGGGTCATCCGGATAAAGGTTGGGCAAAGCATAAACGCCTCCCATGACCACTAAAAACAGCACGAACAAATATTTCCACAGGGGATATCGATTGAGCATTCAAATACCTTTTTTCTGCATCTTAATGATGTTAGACGGCCTTTAACGTTCCTTTCGGTAAGACACTTGCCACTGCCGCTTTCTGTAATTTCACTTCAACGCCATCGGCGATTTCCATCACCACGAAGTTATCCGTCACCTTAGTGACTTTTCCGGCCATGCCGCCACTGCTAATGATTTCATCTCCTTTTGCCAAATCGGCTAACAGGTTCTTATGCTCTTTTGCACGTTTGCTCTGCGGACGCCAAATCATAAAGTAAAAAATCAGACCAAAAATAGCCAGCATAATCAGTGGCTCAAAACCGCTACCAGTGGCTGATGCCGGGTCAGCAGCTACAGCTTCAGGAATAAAAAAACTCATTCAGTATCTCTCCTATATTCACCCAAGACGCTTGCGATAGAACGCCTCGACAAAAGCGCCCAATGTACCCTGTTCGATGGCGCTACGCAAACCCTTCATCAGATTTTGGTAATAGCGTAAATTATGGATCGTCGCCAACTGTGAAAAGAGCATTTCCTTGCACTTATCGAGGTGATGCAAATAGGCGCGACTGACTCTTTTACAGGTATAACAGTCACACTCATTATCCAGAGGACGCGCATCTGTTTTATATTGCGAATTCCTTATCTTTATCACACCATGACTGACAAAAAGATGTCCATTGCGTGCATTGCGAGTCGGCATCACACAGTCAAACATATCAACACCACGCAACACTGCCTCGACAATATCCTCCGGCTTACCCACACCCATCAGATATCTTGGTTTATCCATCGGCATGTGCGGTGTAATCCCTTCCAGCGTCTCCATCATTTCATCTTTCGGCTCTCCCACCGAAAGCCCTCCAATTGCATAACCATCAAAACCAATATCCATCAACCCAGCAAGTGACTCCCGGCGTAGAGCCTCATACATACCACCCTGAATAATACCAAAGAGTGACGCAGGATTATCACCCTGCGCCTTGGAATGTTCTTCTTTGCTGCGTTTCGCCCATCGCAAAGATAAAAGCATGGACGCCTCGGCCTGCTCATAGGTTGCCGGATAAGGCGTACACTCATCAAAAATCATCACAATATCAGAGCCTAAATTAGCCTGTACCCGCATGGCACTTTCCGGTGAGAGGGAGACCGGACCACCATCTATCGGCGACTTAAAGGTCACACCCTCTTCCGTTATTTTGCGAAGATCACCCAAACTAAACACCTGAAACCCCCCGGAATCCGTCAATATAGGGCGTTGCCAGGCAGTAAATTCATGCAGTCCGCCCATCGCTTTCACCACATCTGAGCCCGGACGCAACATGAGATGGAAGGTATTACCTAAAATTATTTCAGCACCAATCTCTTCGATATCACGCGGTAACATTGCCTTCACGCTGCCATAGGTGCCCACTGGCATGAACGCAGGGGTTTCTACACTACCCCGCGTGAAAGTTAATCGTCCTCGGCGTGCAATCCCCTCGGTTTGCAGCAGATCAAATGTCATATAGGACATCTGTAATTTCTCCTCCTGGCTTATGGTGCTGACTGCGCCCCAGTAATAAACATCGCATCACCATAACTAAAAAAGCGATACTGACTATTGATCGCTTCTTGGTAGGCCTGCAAAACATGCTCTCGCCCAGCAAAAGCCGATACCAGCATTAACAAAGTGGATTCCGGTAAATGAAAATTTGTCACCATAGCGTCCACACTGCGAAATCGGTAACCCGGGTAAATAAATATACTGGTATCCCCTTGATAAGGAACCATTCGCTGACCAGACTTTTCAGACCTCAAGGCCGCTGTTTCTAGACAACGCACACTGGTTGTCCCCACCGCAATCACCCGCCCACCCCTTTCTTTTGCCGCATTCACCTGCTCGCAAACAATGTTACTTACTTCAATGCGCTCAAAATGCATACGGTGGTCAGCAATATTATTAACTCTGACTGGTTGAAAAGTACCTGCTCCAACATGCAGAGTGACATAGGCTGTTTCAATACCCAGTTCTTTAATTTTTTGTAGCAACGCCTCATCAAAATGCAGTCCAGCCGTCGGCGCAGCAACGGCTCCCGGCTCTTTCGCATAAACCGTTTGATAGCGATCACGGTCCAACAGCTCATCTTCTCGTTCGATATAGGGCGGAAGCGGCATATGCCCATAACTTTCAAGCAAATCGTAAAGATTCGCACTCGATCTTATTTGGTAAAACTCACCTTCACGCCCAATCACTTCAAGCCAATTATCCGCATCAACGCCAATTTTCATGCCCGCTTTTGGCGATTTACTTGCACGAATTTGAGTGATCGCTTCATTAGCGTTAACAAGGCGCTCAATCAACAACTCAACTTTTCCACCCGTTTCCTTATGACCAAATAGGCGCGCAGGCAATACCTTTGTGTTATTGAAAACCAACAAATCTTTTGGCCTCAATAACCTTGATATCTCAGAAAAAATAAAATGCTCTGTCTGCCCGGTAAGACCATCCAAAGACAATAGCCTGCTAGCACTACGCTGCGCTTGAGGATAATGTGCGATGAGTTCCGGAGGAAGATAATAATGAAAGTCGCTTAGCTGCATTCTACACCCATTTTGTGGGCGCTAAGGGTAGCGAAAATTTTATGTCGTGAACAGCTTAAGGCTTAAGCTTATCAAAATTTTGGCATAAAAAATGGGCGGAAGGCATATTGCCTTCCGCCCACCTGTCTCTAAGTTTAATCTAAATCTTTAGATTAAGCCGCTTGCTTGGCTGGTTGCGCTTTTTTCACAGCAGGCTGTGTTTTCACGAATGCTTCTTTCATCAGGTTCAGGTTGCTTTCCACCAGACCAGAAACCAAACCTGCTTTGTTCCAGAAGTTTTCTAAAAGAGCTTCTTGCTGCTCTTCAGCAAATTTCTTTTGCGCTTCTAAAGCAGCCGACAAATCTTTGCTGCCTACCAAAACGTCTGCTTGCGCCAGTGCATCCTCAACAGTTTCACGCACTTGTACTGACTGTAAAATCACCGCATCAGTCAATGCATTCACATTAGTAGCGACAAGATTGGCAGCTAATTTAGCATTATTTTGTGCCAACTCTTGGTTAGCGAAAGACTCCATGTATTCTTTTGCAGCCTTCAACGCATCAACATCAACCAACTTGTCCAGGCCACCTTGGAGTTCATCAAAGTTATAAAACTTTTTAAAGTTTTCCTGGATCGCTTCAACATCATAGAATTTCTTAACTGACTCTTGAATGGCGTTGAAATCATAAGCCTTGTTGAAATTAGCTTGGAATGCTTCAACATCAAACATATTTTTAAAACTATCTTGAAAATTCATCATTTCTTCATCTCCATACATAAATAACACAATATTGTGCATTGCAAAATTAGTTACTGCCAAATATATATGGAGCTTTGGAGTCTGTCAATAATTATTTTGTGCGTTGCAAAATAATTATTGGCAAAACGGGGAGAATGGTTATTTTGAAAGGCCTTATTCTTTTTCTTTTTTCTGGTTTCCAGCAGCAGCGAAAGCACTCATGAAATTGATATTCTGCTCGGAAATCTTTTTCAACATATTCATAGGACTCGCATCAAGTAATTGTCGCATCTGCCGTTGCAGACCATCCTGTTGGTCTAGAAAGGCAGCCAAACTATGCTCCAAGTACTGACTCAACAAGCCCTGCATGCCGCTCCCATAAAAACGAATTAATTGCTGTAGCAGCTTATTGGTTAACAGTGCCTCTTTCCCACTATCTTCCATTTCGCTGATAATCTGTAACAATACCGCACTGGTTAAATCTTTCCCGGTCTTGGAATCTTCTACACGGAACTCATCATGCTTAATCACCAGTTGCTTAACATCTTCCAATGTCACAAAGTGACTATCGGTAGTATCGTAAAGTCGACGGTTTGGATATTTTTTTAATATGCGCAAGAAATATAACTCCTAAACCTACTGCAGAAACGGCAACAATTAACAGCCTACCCTCAATCACAAATTCATTATAACCAATAGTCTGACTATTACCGTATCTTTTTACACAATATTCAATAGCTTCTGCCAACAAGACGCTTTAACTCCCGCTGTATTTATCCACTCAATTTCATTGACCTGTAAAAGCGATTAGTTATAATGGGCAGCCTTCGCGAACCAGGTCTTTTCTTCTTCGTTTTTACCTGTAACGCAACAATGCCAGAGTGGTGAAATTGGTAGACACAGTGGATTCAAAATCCACCGCCCTTAAAAGCGTGCCGGTTCGAGTCCGGCCTCTGGTACCATCTCTTATTGGTAATCACTTACCTATTCTGATCCACAGTTTCGCGGAAATGCTCTTAGCCAAGCTTCCAAAGCATGGGTTGCCTTTACGTCATCACGGTTATAACTGAGTATTTCTTGCTTAATCGACAATCTTTTCTGTTCCGATGACTCATGAAGGTAATCAATGTAACGTACCACCGACCATTGGGAACCAGACTCTTCCAGCTCCCATTGAAAATTAACCAGATGAGGGGATTTACAAATGGGCTTTAAACCATAACTTTTTAAAGGTAAGACCAGAGACCGCCTAACCACTTCCAGTAAATCAAACAGGGGGGAATTTTCACCTAATAACCAACACACTCGCTCATCCAACTCCATGCCGTACCTGACGGCATAACTTTTTATCTGCGCAACCTCAAAGTTCGCAAAGTGCGCAAGAATAATATCTGGGTATTGTCGGCGATAATGATCCACTTTTTCTAGAAACACCAACAAAGTCTGATAGTCCATTTCTCTTGCGCCATCACTCCAAACAAAATCGAATGCATTTGAATCATATGGCG
>JAIPFG010000178.1 GCA_021736745.1 Pseudomonadales bacterium | reverse complement strand
TTATCATTGTCGAATTACAATTTTAAGTAACGATCAGTAGTTTAATAATTCGTATTATTACGAAACAAGAGAGTTGGAGTTAACTGAATGGCCCGTATAGCAGGCGTTAACATACCTGATAATAAACACGCAGTGATTTCACTGACCTACATCTATGGTGTTGGCCCCACCACAGCGCGCAGCATTTGCGACTCTGTTGGTATTAATCCAGCCACGAAAGTTGCTAACCTCTCAGAGGAACAACTGGATGCGGTTCGGGGTGAGATAACCAAGATAACGGTTGAGGGCGATTTGCGCCGTGAAGTTTCCATGAACATTAAGCGTTTAATGGATCTTGGCGCTTACAGAGGTCTGAGGCATCGTCGCAATCTACCTGTACGTGGGCAACGCAGCAAGACTAATGCGCGTACCCGTAAAGGTCCGCGTAAGCCTATTCGTAAGTAATAACCGCTGCAAAACAGTATAAGCTGAGAGACAGGATAGAAAAGTATGGCAAAGCCAGCGCGTAAAGTTAAAAAGGTCAAAAAGACCGTTATTGATGGTGTGGCGCATATACACGCCTCCTTTAATAACACCATCATTACCATTACCGATCGCCAAGGTAATGCATTAAGTTGGGCTACCTCCGGTGGTTCAGGCTTTCGTGGTTCACGTAAAAGCACACCTTTTGCTGCACAGGTTGCAGCAGAGCGTGCTGGTACAGCTGCAGCCGAATATGGATTGAAGAACCTAGATGTCTGTGTCAAAGGTCCTGGTCCTGGTCGGGAATCAGCTGTTCGTGCGCTTAATGCGGTTGGTTTTAAAATTAACAGTATTACGGATGTAACGCCGATTCCACATAACGGCTGTCGTCCACCAAAGAAACGTCGTGTTTAATTAGGAGACAGAATAATGGCTCGCTATATAGGACCAACTTGCAAACTGTCTCGTCGTGAAGGTACTGACCTGTACTTGAAGAGTGGTGTACGTCCACTGGACTCCAAGTGTAAAGCGGATACTGTGCCGGGTGTTCATGGCGCCAGACGAAGCCGTTTATCCGATTACGGTTTGCAGTTAAGAGAAAAGCAAAAAGTACGTCGTATTTATGGGATTTTGGAGCGTCAGTTCCGTAACTACTATAAAGCGGCTGCCAGTAAAAAAGGTGCTACCGGTGAAAACTTATTGCAACTTTTAGAATCTCGATTGGATAATGTTGTTTATCGTATGGGGTTTGGGGCGACTCGTGCAGAATCGCGTCAATTGGTTTCTCATAAGAGCATCCACGTAAATGGCCGTACGGTCAATATTCCTTCTTTTCAGGTTCAGCCGGGCGATGTGGTTTCCGTGCGAGAAAAAGCTAAAAACCAATTGCGTATTAAATCATCTCTTGAGCTTGCTGTGCAGCGCGGCTTGTTAGGTTGGGTTGAAGTGGATACGAATAAGATGGAAGGCCAGTTTAAAGCGGTTCCAGATCGAGCAGACTTACCTGCGGAGATTAATGAGAATCTCATCGTCGAGCTGTATTCCAAGTAATAGTTTTTAACAGTGGGTTTAAACATGCAACGACCAGTTACAGAGTTTTTAATACCTAAGCATATTCAAGTTGAAACAGTCAGCGCGAATCATGCGAAGGTAATACTTGAACCCTTTGAGCGTGGTTTTGGACATACTTTGGGGAATGCGTTACGCCGCATTTTGCTGTCTTCCATGCCTGGTGCAGCCGTCGTAGAAGTGACTATCGATGGTGTACAACATGAGTACAGCACAATCGAAGGTGTCCAAGAGGATGTGATTGAAATTCTACTAAACTTGAAAGGTATTGCACTGAAGATGCATACCCGTGATGAAGCGGTTCTAACACTGAACAAGAAGGGTTCTGGCCCCGTTGTTGCCGGCGACATCGAACTTGATCATGATGTAGAAATTGTTAATCCAGAGCACGTGATCGCGCACCTGAATACTAAAGGTGAACTGAATATGACCATCAAGGTAGCTCATGGCCGTGGTTATGAAGCTGCCGATACCCGTGCATCTGAGGGTGAGTCGAAATCCATTGGAACATTACAGCTGGATGCAACATTTAGTCCGATCCGCCGTATCGCCTATATCGTAGAAAGCGCACGTGTCGAACAACGGACTGACCTGGATAAGTTGATTTTAGATATTGAGTCTAATGGAACAATTGATCCTGAAGAATGTATTCGCCGTGCGGCAACGATTATGCAACAGCAGTTAATTGCCTTCGTTGATTTAGAGGCGGATAAGGAAGAAGAGCAAGAGGAAGATGAGGAAGAAGTAGATCCAATACTCCTTCGTCCTGTTGATGATTTGGAATTGACAGTGCGTTCTGCCAACTGTTTGAAGGCCGAAAACCTCTACTACATTGGTGACTTGATTCAACGTACTGAAGTGGATTTGCTGAAAACCCCGAATTTAGGTAAGAAGTCATTGACCGAGATTAAGGATGTTTTAGCCTCGAAAGGTTTGTCTTTAGGTATGCGTCTGGAAAATTGGCCGCCTTCGAGTCTGAGAAATGATGATCGAGTTTTAGCTCGAAGAGACTAAGAGCGGAGAAGGGAATTCCTGTCACAGCTTGAGTCATATGGTCAGCGTGAGACAAAGCACAGGATTCGGAATAAATTTAGAGCTTAATTTGTAGGAATACCAAAATGCGTCATCGTAAAAGTGGTCGCCAGCTAAATCGGAATAGCTCGCACCGTCAGGCAATGTTTAAAAATATGACGGCCTCATTGGTCGAGCATGAAATTATCAAAACTACTTTGCCCAAGGCGAAAGAGCTACGCCGTATTGCAGAGCCTCTTATTACGCTTGCAAAGCAGGACTCAGTTGCCAATCGTCGTTTGGCTTTTGATCGTCTGCGTAATAAAGAAACAGTGGGTAAGCTGTTTAGTGAATTAGGCCCACGTTACTCAGAGCGTCCTGGTGGTTACACCCGTATTTTAAAATGCGGTTTCCGTACCGGAGACAATGCTCCAATGGCTTATATCGAGCTGGTTGATCGCCCTGTTGCTGAGTATGAAGAAGACATTGAAGAAGAGGCGGAAGAGAAAGAAGAATAATCAACTTCTTTTACTGGAACCCTCCTCAAAAAAAGCGGCTCACGAGCCGCTTTTTTGTTTTCTTTTTCTGCAAATCAATGTCATTTATCTTTTAAAGCGGTGTTCCTGCGGGTAAGGCAAAACGTCCATTACCTTTCCCTCTAACAATGCCTGCTGCAAACCTTGCCAGTACTCCGCTTCAAAAATCTCACTGTGGTGTTCATCAAAAATTTTACGCACGACAGGGTTGCCTAATAAAAAAGTGCGAAATTCCTCTGGGAACACATCATTTGGGGCAACAGAGTACCAAGGTTCGGCAGCCATTTCCTGTTCTGGTGTCTTGGGTTCAGGAATCTTGCGGAAATTACATTCAGTTAATGGGCAAATCTCATCGTAGTCGTAGAATACGACACGGTCGTGTCGGGTCACACCAAAATTCTTGAAGAGCATGTCACCGGGGAAAATATTAGCGGCAGCCAATTGCTTAATGGCGTTGCCATAACCCAGTATTGCCTGGGTTGCTTCTTTTTCCGTCGCATTATCAAGGTAAATATTCAGTGGGGTCATACGCCGTTCTACATAGAGGTGTTTGATGAGTACCTTGTCGCCTCTAATTTCAACGGTAGAAGGTGCTACCGATAAAAGTTCATCAATCAGATCATCGGAAAATCGGTTTCTGGGAAACAACGCATTACTAAATTCTTGAGTATCCGCCATACGCCCTGCACGGTCATGCCGAGACACGAGCATATACTTTTCTTTGACGACTTGTTTTGTCATTTCTTTCGGAGGAGTAAACCGGTCCTTAATAATTTTAAAGACTCTTTCGTAGGAGGGGAGTGTGAATACGCTCATCACCATACCTTTAATTCCAGGGGCAATGATAAACTTATCCTCGGAGTTTTTCAGGTGAGTAATAAACTCCCGATTAAACTCTGTTTTGCCGTGGCGGTTAAAGCCAATGGAATTATAAAGTTCGGAATAGTTTTTCCAAGGCATCAAATCCTTGAGAAAACGAACCACTTCAGATGGATTGGGGGTGTCGACTTTGAAATAGGCACGGGTGAAGCTAAAAATGATACTGAGTTCATCCGGGTCAAAAATTAAGGCATCAACATACAATTCACGGTTTTCACTTTGCAGGATGGGAAGTACGAAAGGTACGGAGAGTTCCTCACTAATGACTTTGCCAATCAGGTAAGCCGCTTTGCTGCGGTAAAATACCGATTTATGAATAATGGCGTAGGCGTCTTTATTGCGAATGATATCGGTGGGCAACTCTTTTAAGATAACATTGCGCATACTTTCAATGTCACGGTTCTTGTTTTCATAGGGCAATCCTAAATCAACATCATCCAGCATGTTGTTTAAAATGTCTCTGAGGTTGCCATTTGAATGATAGTAATTGAAGCTGTTGGTATCCAGGCCGATGGTTCTTGAAAACTGATCTGCTGAAGGATATACAAATATATACTCATTAGAGATGTGCTCGTGATCAAAGAACTTACAGTAAATCGAGTTAAAAAAGGTTTCGGCAATTTCAAAATTAGAAAGGTTGCGAATTAGAGATGAATATTCCTTTTTTGCTTCAGACCAAAAGGCGGGTTGCATTATTCGCTCATCCGATACCTGTGTTACGGATGCCTTCACTGTGAGAATCTTGTCGAGATACATATTGAGACGATCTTTGGACGCCTGTTGACAGGCTTTCCAATTTGAACTGATAAAGCGCTGCCTTGCGCCAGAGGTAATGCGATGAAATTCTTCAAAATAATCTTGAAAACCTTCGAGAATGATTTGTGCCACCCTCGCGGCAAGGATAGCGTTACTGTTTTCTTGCATGCTGTTTGTATCCTCGAGATTGTTTGCGCAGGACTGATAAGCGAATTGAAAGTAGAACCTACGAATGATGCTAGATTGTAGCTTACAACGTGCCAAGCGAACAGATTTCGGCTAAGCTCTTAATTTTAAAATGACCACTCTGATTTACGGTTTGGGAATATTAAATGTTAACACTCTATCCAGAAGTGAAACCCTATAACAAATTGCGACTTAAAGTCAGTGAGTTGCATGAAATTTATGTGGAAGAGTGCGGTAATCCACGCGGGATTCCAGTCCTGGTTGTACATGGTGGGCCGGGAGCTGGTTGTGACCCAACCATGAGGCGCTTTTTCGATACCACGCATTATCGAATAATTTTATTCGATCAGAGGGGTTCAGGGCGTTCTCTGCCACATGCCGAATTGGATGAAAATACGACCCAGGCGTTAATAGCCGACATGGAGGCTATTCGAGGCACACTTCAGATCGAACGTTGGGTTTTATTTGGAGGCTCCTGGGGGTCTACCTTGAGTTTGGCCTATGCCCAGGTCCATACTGAAACAGTACTGGGGTTAATACTTCGGGGTATATTTTTGTGCCGGAATCAGGATTTACAATGGTTTTATCAGGATGGAGCGAGTCATGTATTTCCTGATTATTGGGAGGATTATCAGCGCTTAATACCAGAAGAGGAACAGTCTGATTACATTCAGGCCTATTATAAACGTTTAGTGGGTTCTGATGATGTGTTAAGGATGGCGGCGGCTAAGGCATGGTCCGTATGGGAGGCGCGTTGTGCAACGCTACGCCCTAACCATGATGTGGTTGAACATTTTACGGACCCACATGTCGCGCTGTCTTTGGCAAGGATTGAAGCGCACTATTTCGTTAATAATATATTTTTATCAGAAAACCAGTTATTGCGAGAGGCTGAGAAGTTGGCAACTATCCCTGGAATCCTCGTTCACGGTAGATACGATATGGTTTGCCCTTTGGATAATGCAATCGATCTACATCGTGCCTGGCCTGAGTCACATTTAGAGATTGTGAGAGATGCGGGGCATTCCGCGCTAGAGCCGGGTATTGTTGATGCGCTGGTGCGAGCGACACGCAATATGGCTAACCGTTTTGAATACTTGATCGGTCCATTGTGAAATGAGAGGTTTGATTCAGCGCGTAAGCTCGGCCAAGGTAAGGATCAATGGGCGCGAGGCGGGTGCTATTCAGCATGGGCTACTGTTGTTGCTGGCTATTCAGAAAGAAGACACGGAAATAGTGGCAGATCGACTCCTGGAAAAGGTTCTAACGTACCGAGTGTTTTCCGATAACCAGGATAAAATGAATTTGAATTTGCAGCAAGTTGAAGGTGGGTTGTTAGTGGTTTCCCAGTTTACTCTAGCGGCCGATACCCGAAAAGGATTAAGGCCAAGCTTTTCGTCGGCGGCGACACCTGCTCATGCCGAAGTATTATATGATTATTTCGTTAATCGAGCCCAGACGCGTTATGCACAAGTAGCGACGGGGGAGTTTGCGGCGAACATGCAAATTGAACTGATTAATGATGGTCCGGTAACTTTTCTGCTAGAGGCTTAACTCGACTAGAGATTTTCTTCTGATCCCGCTTTTCTCGATTTAGCCAGACGGGCGAATAAAATACCCACCTCGAATAACAACCACATGGGTAGTGCCAAGAGTGTCTGAGAAATGATATCTGGGGGTGTTAAAAGCATGCCGAAAACGAAACAGCTTACCACAATATAAGGCCGATTATGGGCTAAGCTATCGACCGATACAACCCCGGACATGACTAGCAGGAAGGTTGCAATGGGTATC
>JAIPFG010000177.1 GCA_021736745.1 Pseudomonadales bacterium | reverse complement strand
GGCAATACAATAACGAACGGCCCAATATGGCCATTGGGGGAGTTCCTCCAAGGCGGCTGCTAGACGCCGCTTAACCCTCTACTGAAAAACTCGGTTATTAATGGGGGGATTACACCTATATTGCCAAGCTAGGTTTATTCCAATTAAAGATTCTATGAGAACGTTAATTATTGGTACGCCGCTAGCGGCCATATCACTATCTGGCTCCGCACGTGCGGAGCGGAATGGGACTATCCTGGATGTCACTCACCAACCGATGAGTAAATTTTAGCCTGTACAGAGTTTGAGCTGCCCGGCGAGCCGCTTGCCGAATCACTGGGGGTGGCTCTGAGTGTTGGGAACCTGGACGAAGCTAGTAGGAGGTGTCGGTGATGATGTGGGTCAATACGTAACGAGTGGCAGGGGCATCAGAACTATCCGATGTATTAAGGCGGTGCTGCAAACGGTTTAAATCCTCAGGTATGTCCACATCCAAATCACCATCTTCCAGCGTCAAAGTAACAAAATCGATTCCCTGTTCTTGGGCTTGTTGTTTGAATAATGGGAAGCTGTTTTTGCCATAGACAAACCGAACCGGGAAGGGTAATGGTGCGTAAACCAAGTTGCTGCCGCTGCCCTCTTTACAGGGTACAACCGCCAGCATCGGTTTACCCTGGGTTAAGGCTTTCTCCTGAGCCTGTTTAATGAAGTGATCCAGCGCCTGGCAATGCAGTAGCGGTAGATCAGCATGTAAAATCAGGCAGTCCTTCGCGCCTTGCTGCTGCGCATAATCACAAGCGAAAGTAAGATCAGCATTCAGCCCCTTTTGTTCCGCAGGCCGAAGCCATTCCGCCTGAACTTTGAGGCACAGGCTTTCAGCAATGGCATCGTCGGAGATTAGCAAAATATGATCAATATTTTTGCAGTCGTGCAAGATAGCCAGAACATCTTCGGCCATCGCTATCGTTAGTTGGATGCGTTGCTTTGCGGTCAGTACCCCCGCCAGACGTTGTTTGCTGGAGGTGACTATTTTGAGTGGCACAATAGCCCATAAAGACATAGGGTTAGCTCATACGCTGTGCTAACTGTAAGCACGCTTGGGCGAGTGAAATGCGATCTTCCAGTGAAATCATCAAGGTATTACACACCTGGATGGCAAGGGAGGCAGGCAGCGTATCCCTTTGCGCCGCATCTTCGTTGTCCAAAACAAAGCCGGTCAGAAAATCAGCGTAGTGGGAAACTACGGTGCTGGGTGTGATTTCAAGTGCAAGTTCCTGCATAATTTTGGCCGTTGGACCTTTAACGGCTTTGCCACCAATGACGGGAGAAACCGCTAAAACAGGCTTTTTTAACTCAGCCAGTTGTTTTCTTATGCCGGAAACTGCGAGAACGGGATCAATACTGAGAAAAGGGTTTGATGGGCAGATGATAATGCAACCTAAATCATTATCTTCCAGCGCTTGTTTGAATCTGGGGCTGGGCTGAGCTGTTTCTGAACCGACAAATCGAATTTGGCTTATTTGGGGTTGGCATTGCTGTTCCACGAAATAGCGTTGAAAATCGAGCCAGCCCGAATCCGTTTTCACCTCGGTGCCAACCTGATCATCACTCATTGGGAAGACGGAGTGAGTAATGCCAAGATGCCGGCAAAGGTTTTCTGTCACCTGACTGATGCTGAAACCCTGATCCAGTTGTGCTCGGCGGAAAAGGTGGGTGGCCAAATCCCGGTCACCGAGTTTAAACCAGGTTTCACCGCCTAATTCGGTCAGTGCTTCCATGCAATGCCAGGACTCATTCGCTCGCCCCCAACCGGATTCCTGATTATTCACCCCAGCCAGCGTGTAGGTGACTGTGTCGAGATCAGGGCAAATTCTCAGGCCAAGATGGTTAAAGTCATCGGCAGTATTGACTGCAATTGATAGCTGTTCAGGAGGTAGTATTTTGCTTAAGCCCAAAGCCAGCTTTGCACCACCGACGCCGCCACATAGAGCAAGCACTTTCTTTTCTTTGGGCCAATTCATTGGTCAGAGATATTCCTTAAAAATCAAATGATAGAGCGTTCATTGTTTAGTGAAAGAGGTCTTCTTCGAGTGGTCGAATCAGATCACTGGTTTGACCTTCCCCGTCAATAGTGAGGCCTCGGATTAAAACCAGGGGTGTTCCTTCGGCGGCTTCCCCCATGACGAGTGATGCCGCGGCGGCAATTTCATCGCCTTTTGCCGGCATGGTAACCTGTAATTCACGGCCGAATAAGTCATGCTCACCACGTTGGTCGCGAACTGGGGCAATGCCTGCGCAGCCGATGCAGACCCCTGTGGTTCCCATGCGCCAGGGGCGTCCAAAGCTATCGCAAATAAGGATGCCAATATCCACACCTAGGTGGGTGGCGATCTCTTGCTTGAGCTTGTGAGCACTGATGTCGGGGTTTTTCGGTAAGAGCAAAAACAGATCGTTATCGTTGCCAATATTGGATTGATCCAACCCGGCATTGGCCATAACATGCCCAAGTTTATGCCGTACGATCAGTACACCGCGAATTGCCCGAATAACCTGGCTGGACTCATTCAACACCAGCTGCACCATGCGCGGGTCTTTGCCACAGGTTTTAGCGAGTTCTTCTGCTTCTGGTGATGCCTGTGTTTCTGATAATCTCGCAAACCGATTTTCGGATTTAGAGACAATTTTTTGCGCGAGCACCAGAATATCACCCTGCTGTAAGGATAAGGTGTTTCTCTCCAGGGTTTGGGTGATTAACGGCAATAGTGGTTCCCCCGGCTGGACCAGAGGGAAGCCTTCAAGCGCAATAATCTGCAGCGCTGTCGCCATTATGTGAACTCCTTCGTTTTGGTGACAAAACCTGTCATTTTATAGGTGTGAAGATCGCCACATTAATTCGCCAGAAAACGCATCATACTGAATGAGCGGTTTTCGATCAGTTGATCGCTCCTGAATTAAATGCCGATACTCCCAGGGCCCGAAAATGGGCGCCAAATATACCACTAATTACGGTTCAACCCAATTAAACTCTTGTTTTCACGGGGTTAGCGACCATATTGCAATATCACCAGGAGAAGAGTCTAATAATAATCATCAGAAATGCCTTAGGTTAACGATTTGGCTAGAGGTAAGGCGCTAGTTGATAGTCGCTAGCGAGTTAGCAACTGCTGTTCACTCTCAAGTATTCTTCGCTAAACGTCTTCCTCTTTAGCCACCTATAATGAGTCAAACAACCATGAACCGCGGACTATATTCCCCCGAAGAATATAGGGACAGTTGCGGTTTTGGGCTCATCGCGCACCTGCATGGGAAAGCCAGTCACGATCTGCTTAAGACAGCCCTAGAGTCCCTCACCTGCATGACCCATCGTGGCGGCATCGCCGCAGATGGTAAAACAGGTGATGGCTGTGGTTTGTTGTTAGCAATGCCAAAGCGCTTTTTAACCCGAATTGCCAAAGAACAGTTCGGTATCTCTTTAGCGCCTCAATTTGGTGTTGGCATGGTGTTCTTATCCGCTAATGCGGAATATGCTCAGGCTGAGCGCCTGCAACTGGAATTGGCATTGATCGCAGAGGGGTTTCGTATTTTGGGCTGGCGGGAGGTTCCTGTTGACGAAACTGTCTGTGGTCCCATTGCCCTGCAAAATCGGCCGAAAATCGAGCAGATTTTTGTTGCCGCTGATGGCTTGACCAGTGAACGGGTGGGCGTGAATCTTTTTATTGCCCGCAAAAAAGCGGAGCGGGCTTTGCTTGACCATGAAGCTTTTTACGTTTGCAGTCTTTCTGATCGGGTGCTTTCGTATAAGGGGCTGGTGATGCCGGCAGATTTGGCGCAATTCTATCCCGATTTGCATGATGTTGAATTAGAAACCGCCATCTGTGTTTTCCATCAGCGATATTCCACCAACACGCTGCCGAAATGGCCTCTGGCTCAGCCCTTTCGATTGTTGGCACATAATGGTGAAATCAATACGATTCAGGGCAACCGCAACTGGGCGCAGGCGAGGGTGAAAAACTTTCAATGTGAGCGCTTCCCTGATATTGCAGCCTTACAACCCATTCTTGATAGCCGTGGTTCAGATTCAGCGAATATGGATAACATGTTGGAGTTACTGACGGCGGGTGGAATGAGTATTTATCGGGCGCTGCGATTGATGATCCCTTCCGCCTGGCAACCCCATGCGGAAACGATGGATCCTGACTTGCGTGCCTTTTATGAATACAGTGCCATGCATATGGAACCTTGGGATGGACCGGCGGGTGTTGTCTTAACCGACGGTCGCCATGCCGTCTGCTTGCTGGATCGTAACGGCTTGAGGCCTGCGCGTTGGCTGGTTGCCAAAAATGATTACATTATTCTGGCTTCGGAAGCCGGCGTCTATCCCTGTCCGCCGGATCAGGTGATTGCTAAGGGGCGGGTTGGGCCCGGCCAGATATTGTCCGTCGATACGAAAACGGGAGAAATATTACACACCAAAGAGGTAGATGATCAGTTAAAAGTGGCTAGGCCATATAAAAAATGGTTGCAGCAGCGGGTAAGACGAATTGAGTCTTCGTTAACCGAATTGCTTGATTTGGACGATGTTATCGATCAGGACCAATTTAAGGTTTACTCGAAGTTGTTTCAGGTCAGCTCGGAAGAACGAGATCAGGTGTTAAGAGTGCTGGCAGAAACAGCACAGGAACCAGTAGGTTCTATGGGGGATGATACGCCACTGGCAGTCATGTCTAAAGAGATAAGACTGATCAGTGACTATTTCCGGCAACAATTTGCCCAGGTAACCAATCCGCCGATCGATTCTCTTCGTGAGACATTGGTGATGTCATTGGATACCCATCTTGGTGCAAAGCGGAATCTGTTCTACGAAACGGAGCAGCATGCCGAACGTGCTTTGTTAAACTCACCGGTTCTTTCTATTAATAAATTTAATCAGATTATGGATGACAGGGTTACTGGGTTCCGCACGGAATGCTTATTACTTAACTATAAACCTGAGGTAGGGCTTGAGCAGGCATTGATTGAGTTGGCTGATCGGGCGGAAGAACTTGCCCGAAAAGGTTTTGTACTGTTAGTGCTGACGGACCGTAAAATCAATGAAAAACAGCTGGTGCTGAATGTTTTTCTAGCGACGGGAGCTGTTCATCACCGTCTGATCGACAAGGGGTTGCGTTGCGATGCCAATCTCATTGTGGAGACGGCTTTGGCCAGAGATTCACACCAGGTTGCCTTGTTAATTGGCTTTGGCGCTTCCGCTGTCTTTCCCTATCTGAGTTATCAATTATTGGGTGATATGGTTCGTCAGGGTAAGCTCAAGATGACCCCGAGAGAGGCGCGGGTCAACTACCGACGCGGTATTAATAAAGGGTTACAAAAAATTCTGTCAAAAATGGGCATATCCACCATCAGTTCTTACCGTGGGGCACAGTTATTTGAAGCTGTGGGGCTGCATGATGAAGTGGTGCAGTTATGTTTTAAGGGAGTGCCAAGCCGAATCCAAGGGGTCAATTTTAAACAGCTACAGCAGGAACAGGAAACACTTCATCAAGCGGCTTGGTCAACCCGTAAACAGCCCAATGTCGGAGGCTTGTTTAAGTATGTGCACGGAGGGGAATATCATGCCTTTAATCCTGATGTGGTGAGAACCTTGCAAGAGGCCGTCCGGTCGGCGGATTATCGAATTTATAAGGAGTACGCTCAACTGGTCAACCAACGTGAGCCCATGTTACTGAGAGATTTATGGGCGTTGAAAAGTGATCGCCCAGCGATCAATCTGGATCAGGTTGAACCGATAGAAAAATTATTCCCCCGTTTTGAAACGGCGGGTATGTCATTGGGCGCATTATCGCCGGAAGCACACGAAGCACTGGCCATGGCCATGAATGCTTTGGGAGGACGATCGAACTCTGGTGAGGGCGGTGAAGATCCGGCCCGGCACGGTACTGAAAAACGATCAAAAATAAAGCAGGTGGCATCCGGCCGTTTTGGTGTGACGCCTAGTTATTTAATGAGCGCAGAGGTGATTCAAATAAAAATTGCCCAAGGGGCAAAACCGGGAGAGGGAGGGCAATTGCCGGGTGGTAAGGTGAATGAAATGATTGCGCGGTTGCGTTATTCCGCACCAGGGATCACCCTGATTTCTCCGCCTCCGCATCATGATATCTATTCCATTGAGGATCTGGCGCAGCTGATTTTTGACCTTAAGCAGATTAATCCTCAGGCGTTAGTTTCCGTCAAATTGGTGGCTGAGCCTGGCGTCGGAACAATTGCGGCGGGAGTGGCTAAGGCCTTCGCTGATTTTATTACTATTTCCGGATATGACGGTGGCACGGGCGCGAGCCCATTGTCATCAATCCGGTACGCCGGTACCGCCTGGGAGCTGGGGCTAAGTGAAGCGCAGCAAGCGTTACGCAGTAATAGATTACGGGGGCGTGTGGTATTGCAGACGGACGGCGGACTGAAAACAGGGCTGGATGTGATTAAGGCCGCAATTTTGGGTGCCGACAGCTTTGGTTTTGGCACTACCCCGATGATGGCCCTGGGTTGTAAGTATTTACGTACCTGTCATTTAAATAACTGCGCTACAGGATTGGCGACCCAGGACCAATCTTTACGTCGGCACCATTTTCATGGAACGGTGGAAATGGTGAAACATTTTTTTCGTTTCGTCGCTGAGGAAACGAGGGAGTGGCTGGCGCAACTTGGTTATGAGCGGTTGGAAGAAATTATCGGCC